>NC_017857.3:1500000-1800000 GCF_000260985.4 Methylophaga nitratireducenticrescens | reverse complement strand
CAAAGCTATCTGAAGAATTGTTGCCACTAACACCTTTTATTGCGTTTGATTCAATTTCAGTAAAGTTTGTACCTACTTTAGTCATTTGATTCCTAGCTGTTTTGGAAGCTTGAAATCCTTCAATATGTTCAATAAATTGCTTATCTTTTTTTACCATCATTATGTAACGTTCTGTTGATATATCAGGTCGTTGACGGTCACGATAAAACTTTTTTACATAATTATTTAAGCGATTTAATCGTTTATCTGTGTCTTGGTGCCTCTTAGCAAGACTATCCTGCAACTTATTAGCTGATTGCTCAACTAATCCACCTATATCAAGGCTGAAAGAAGCATTCATTCCTTCCCCTTCACTCTTCGCATAATTCGCAAAAATAATTTCTTCTTTTTCGTTTTCATAAGCAGCTAACTTTTTGAGTACAGACATCATGCCGTTTAAACTATAGCCAGCGTTTAACAATAAATCCGTACCTAATAAATCAGCTTCATTTTCCTGACCACGGTTCCATTTTGGAAAAAAAGCATCTGTAATCAAAAAATTTGCAATTTGAAAATTCAGAAGATCTTTAGATATATTATCTTGATTAAAACCACCCTTTAAAGCTAATCCGATTTGTGCGTATTGCATTGTTTTATCGAGGGTAATATCTAAGTTATCAACAACGTGATGCTTCAGTATTACATGCGAAATTTCATGAGCAATCAGTGCAGCTAACTCATCTTCTGATTCGATTAGATTTAATGTTTCGATAGGAATAAAAATTCCTCCATTAGATCTCGCAACAGCCGTATATCCTTCTGCACTTACTACATATATTGATGTATTTACCTCATAGCCTTTCCAGCTAATTAGCAATTTTGCTGCAATTTTATTCAAATAAATATTAACGTTTTCGAGAGGCTCGATTGATTCACCTGCTCGACGTGACATTAAAACATCTTGCTTAAGTGCATCAACATATGAATAATTTTCTTGCTGCGTAATATTATGTTCTTGAGCATCTATTTCCAGGCTCTGGATAAATGGATATTCCAAAGTATCAACAACATCACCAACACCGACCACAGATTTTGTTTTATTAAAAACATTCTTTCCTGTATCGGCAACTGTGCCCCCAAAGTTTTTCACACCATCCAAAAAGCCTGCTGAAGTACTTGTGCTAAATAAAACAAAAAAAATTGGTATAACTATTCTTATTGACATCCTTCGCCTGCTCCCCTGGTTCCATGCTGTTGCGTATGTTGGTTTTTGCCAATTGCCATAGATTTACAATCAATTACTGGTTTATCGGTATTCAACGTAACAGTACTTTTTGAAATCCAAAGATCATCAGAAACTTCAGAATCTAATTTGAGCCAACCTTTTTTATTTTCTTCAAGCACTCTAATGGGAAGCTCACCAATAACATTACTCTCTATATATTTATATTGACCATTAAGTTTCACCTCAACCTCCTCGAAACTAAAACTAAGTACTTGAGTTTCTTCCGCATTAACTTGTGATGAAAAAACTGCCCAAGTAATGAGCCCTAATATTAGTAGACGCATAACGTTCTCCTTTAGTTGTGGTATGGGTAATGGTTTTTTAAACACTGAACAAGGTGCTTTAATAAATTGTCGGGTTTGAGCCGAGGAAGTCATTATCGAACTGAGTCTTATAGTTAACTCATCTAACTTATTTCCGAGTGTTACGGCACCCAAAAGTGCGAGAATAAAGCTTGCTGAATGACCGGGTTCATAACCAAAAAATCTGAACATAAAATATCCATATAACCAAATTAAAAGCGCATTTACACTTAAGATGAATGTTGAATAATATCCATTAAAATAGTCATCAAATTCACTACGCTTTGAAACTAAGAAAGTAATAAAGAAAGCAATAACACTCCATGCAATTAGAGAGACCTTTTGAGAGAAAGCATCACTCACCCTTAAATATTTCTCTCCATCAACCATTAAATTATCTAAAGCCATTGCGTGATACATAACACCAGGTAACTTACCGTGAACAGGTGATAGCACCTCGTCATGCAATCCTTCAAAATTGGCACCATATAAGACGTTCCGATTAATAATGGTGTTTTTGAGTAATACCTTCTGATCTGACGTTCCATATTTATCAATATAGATGAGATCATCTGCATGCAAGATTTGATGAAACGGGCACTGAACAGCAAGGTGATCATTGAATATGTTGTCAAGACTAAGATAGGAGAGAATTGATGGCGCTTCACAATAATTTTTTGAGAGAGTTTCGTCTATTGGCTTGGCAGGTGAACTTCCCCAACGGACAGAAAGGTTTTTTGTTGATGTAATCAACTTTTCAGAAATATTGCTACATCCAGAGTTGGCATTACTGTTTAAGCATGTAATTTCATAAAGTCTGGTCGCTACTGTTTTCTGAGAATCAATATTGAGCGGATAATTACCAATTGGTGAAGTCCATCCATTTATAACCAATTCGAATCGATTTTTTAGTTGTTTTTGAAATTTAGTTAAACTCTCATCGGGATACCCCCCAGCAAACATAATAGGGATATTTGCCTTCAATCCATAATAATCTAGCATCGATAATAATCTAGGTGCTGAATTATCAGTAGATCTTTCCTGCTTAAAATATATATCGATAAATAAACTACTGGGTTTATATTTCAGCAATGTTGCTAGCAAAACACCATGGTCGCTATATAAGATAGGCCATTCATTAGCCTGAAAAAAACCTTGTTCATGTAATGCCGTAAGTGAATTATCATTTATCAATAATATAAGTGTTTTATCTCTTGCTTGTTCTGGATACAGTGGAGAAGATATGGCGTAAAGTTTATCCTGAAAATATTTATCGCTTATCTCGCTTATACCGAAAAGGTTAAATAAAATTAGAAAATAACCTAATAAAATAAAAACAAGTGCTTTGATGAAAAATTCAAATTTTTTATTAATTTTATTCACTTGTCTGTACTTTACTCGTCCTTGATATTTCCTTACTCAGGAAATGAATTTTTCGCTTTTATTCTTTTTAACAGTAAAAATTTTTAATAAAAGTAAAAACTCTCAAACCTTCACCACTTATTTGATTTTTAAGAAAATTAAATTTTATGGAATTTAATACTACATAATTTCCTTAAAAATATGCGCATATCAATACATATTTTTAATTTTACTAAATATATTTTTTTGTGATGTAAGTCAGAGTTTTAATTACCTATATCCCGTAAGGATTAATTAAAGACTTGATGTGCGCTCCCCCGCAGGAGCGTGGGAACGAGGCAACGAGTTTGATGTATTCTCTGGCTCCCATGGTCCCCCGTGGGAGCCTCCGCAAGGACCTTTATATCCTTCAGCACCTAGGGCGGTAACGCGATATAAGTACCCTCATTACGCTTGGTCAACTCTCGCATCAATATGCTGAATCTGTCAGTGCTATTAACCGATAAAAAGCCTACTCCATGAATTTTGGCTAATCGTCGCCCATCGCTGAGTTGCTTGTTCTGTTTGGTTAAACGGTCAATAACAGGGTCATATGATGATCCGGTGTAATCATCCCCAAATACGTAGATTGAAGTAGTGATATTGGGTTTGGCATATTTTCTCAACGCCATTTCCACGCCTTCCACCGGACTACTGTTGGAGACAACTGACCAATTCTCAAACATTCTGATGGCACTGTTTCTTGTTGAGGGCGTATCAGGCATCCAGCGGCCATCGTAGCCGGAAATCATCGATGTCCCCATATCATTTAATATCTGGAAGCCTTTCACTTCAGGGTGAATATTCAACACGTTCACCACTTCTCTGGATACCCGCGACCATATCTGTTTCATACTGCCGGACGTGTCGATAATAAACACCACATAATCGCTGTCGACCGGAATACCCCCGACCTCTTCGGAACGCTTATCAGCAGATTTCCTTGGCGTTGGCAAAGCTGCCTGCTTTAGGCGTGATTCCACCAAACTTAATCCCGAAATATTTTCTTCCAGAGCGGCATTTTTTTGCTGAAGTGCTTTGAGCTGATTTTCCAAAGAAGATTCAGCCTGAGCGATAGCCTGTTTTTCACCCGATAAGCCTTCTAACGTCGAAAGCTCCTGCTCAATTTGCTGACTGACTTCAGCTATCGAGTTTTCCAAGCCAATCAACGAGGCCAGTAAACTGCTGATATCATCGGCACCGGCGGTAGAAACATCGACATCGGTTTTAGAGATCAAAATCAGCATTACCACTGCGCCAAACCCACAGGAAATCACGTCCAGAAAAGACAGACTGAATATATCGATCCCTTTTCTACGATGTTTCATGGCCAGTTACTCGCCGGACTGATCAGTAATCCACCGGTAGTGGCAGCCCAAATCCAGTATTGATTAACGGCATCAGGATCCCCTTCAAGTGGCAGCATAATGACATCCACCTGCACTCCCCGCTTCCCACTTTCATTGATGGTTTGCTGAAATAGTTTTACCCGACATTTACCGGAAATCGTCTGGGCATTTCCGGTGAGCGAACTGCAACTGGAGAAAGGATTCAGACTACGATATTGCGATTCCCCTTTGGTCGGTAAACCGTCAGTAATCACGTAGAGGTTGGATGGCGAATACTGATTTACGGTATTCAAGCCTTTTTGCAGGTTTGTTGCGCCTTCTGGAACAATGATATTCAAATCACTCATAATTGAAGCAGTCGTTTGTGATGCACTGGCTTTTTGCCAACCTTTTTTATCACCTAATACCTTGGCATCTTCGCTAAAAGCCACCACCACAACGTCACTGTTTTCCGGTGTTCGTGCCAGTAACCACTCAACAACATTTTTAGTGCGTTGCCATTTGGCGGAATTCTGCTTGTTTTGCTGGGAACTGTTTTTGGTGCGAATAATATCAATCAGTTTTTCATTGGTCATTGAAGCACTGGTATCAACCAGAATCGCTATTTTGGGGCCTTCAACTTTGAGACCCAGCAGGTAATTTTCTTCATTTATTCGGGGCGACTCAACCAGATCGGCCTGTTGTTTGGGTATTTCAATCGAGGTAATACTGGATTTAAGTTCATCCAGTTCACTTTCAGATCGTTGGACTTGCTGACTCTGACTTTCCAGTGTCGACTGCTTATCATTCAGTTGTTTTTTTAACGCCTGATAACGTGCATTTTCACTACTTAGCTGTTCCCTTATTTGACCCAATGTGGTCTCAGCATCATCCCTCACCTGTTCAAGCTGACTGATGTCCTGTTTAAGATTATCGATTTCAACCGGGGTTTCATCAATTTTCTGCTTGACCAGCATAAACACAAGGATAACCGCGCCCAATCCACAGGACATGATATCCAGGAATGCCAGACTGGAACCTTCGGCTTTTTTACGTCGGTAGGCCATTTGCTGTTAGCGAATGCGTCTCAACAGGTATTTGTCACAATAGCTTTGGGTATCGACAATCTGGCTGTCCTGCATGCGTTGCAGTTGATGGAACAAAAACATCAGAAAGATACTGATCAACAAAGCGACCAACGTCGAATTAAATGCCAGACCAAGACTATCAGTCATGCCGGAAATATCGCCAGCAAGTGCTTGATCAGCTTGCGAAAGTGCCTGACCAATACCACGCACTGTGCCAATAAAGCCAATAGAAGGAATGGCCCAGATCAAGTAGCGAATCATGGAATTTTCGGAATCCTGTTTGACGGCCAGCGCTTCCAGATTACTTTCGATAGCGTCCGAGAGATTTTGTACGTTATTAGTCGAGCTGTAACGCCATAAGGAGGCGCGTAAAGTCTGAACCAGTGGCGAGGAGATTAAATCCTGAGGAATCTCACTATCCAACCGATGAATAATACGATTTACATCCAGTTCTTTATGTTCAGGACTGTCAGTTTGTGCTTCATCATCATTATTTTTGGGTGTTTCTATCAGATCCACGCTATAGAGATATTTGGTTTTCAGAATTTCCCGGTAGGAACTGGCAATTAAAAAACAGCCCCAAAACATCAGAATAAAACAGATTTCCTGTTCGTAATCTTTGATGATAACCACAATATTGCGTGGTGATGATTGCTGCTGTTGTAAGGCAAGCTCAACCAGTTGTGCAGCTTCTGGCCGGATAAAGCCGATATAAATCATGTGCACCACAATGATCGATACAATCAAGGCGGCAAAGCTTTTCATCAAATCATTCATGTTCAGATATCCACTGGGAACGAAACGGGGGAGTTCAGACTGATAACCGATTTACCTGCCCAGGCATTGTGAATCATTAACGATAAGACCACTAACAGCATGATTGAAGCTCCAATCAGTAAGATTCTTTTTAATAGCATCACTCATTTCCTCCAGATAAAAAACGGCCGATTCTAAAGCCCAGAATATCGCGTCCCTGCTCAGCACCATCACGGTAGGACGCTCTTAATTCACTGAGTGAACCTGAACGCCAGTTTGCGCCTTTTATCACACGCATTGCTATGGTTGAGGTATCAAGAACATGTTGATAAACGGTATTCGGTTTTGGTGCCGTTAGCGAGTAACTGTCGTGGGTCCATTCGCTGACATTGCCTCCCAAATCGTAAAGCCCGGACTTTTCCCGCTCAAGGCTCTTCACTGGAGCAACTCGCGCATAGCCATCATAAAATCTTGGCACATATAGCTTTACACTGCCTTTAGCAGATTCATCGGCAATATTCACTGCTTTGGTTGGGATGGTTTTATCATTGCCCCAGACGAACAAAGTTTGCTCAGGTTTACCCGCTTTTCGAGCCAGCCATTCCCACTCCGCTTCCATTAATAATCGATAGCCATCGGCATTGCTATTAATTTGATTGAGCTGATTGCCCTGCAGGTCGTATACAAGTGTCAGGCCTTCCTGCTGGCTTAACCAGTTGCAGAATCTGACTGCTTCCAGCCAGCTAACATCGGTTATCGGTAATTGACTATCGCCTGATTTGCTGCTATCAAACTGCTGGAACTCAGCATTAGTAACTTCATGTTTACCGGCATAAAAAGGTCGATTAAGTCGGACTTGTTTTAAAAACTCGTTCGCACGCTGCCCCGGCTCATCACGCCCTGCACCCATTTTAATAATGTCGTTGGGGAAAAACAGTGCTAACTCACCACCAGCTTTGGTTTTATACACTCTGGGGGCTTCAGCTTTTTTGGCTTGTGCTTCGGGCAGTAAAGTAACGGATATTTTTTGTGGTTCATTAGCCGTTGGGGTAATGCTTTTCGAGACCGTTCGATATCCCTGCAGGCTCAGCTGTAGAGCATGTGGAATGGCATTTAATTCCAACTCAATTGGCGTATTTCCTAGCGCTTTTCCATCAATTTTCACTTCAGCAGATGGCGTGGATAACACTTCCACCTTGCCCATTTCTTCTTCCAAGGTGAGATCAATGGTTCTTTTTTCATTGGTGTCCAAAGTGAACGTTTCCGTTTTGGGAAAAAAACCCGGCTTGGAATAGTGCACCCGGTGCTGTTTACCCGCTTCAACCGAAAGCCAGTCTTGATTATCGATCCGCAGTCCATTTAATGTCAGTTGTCCACCTGAGGGTTGAAGGTTTAACCGAACACCCGCCGTTTCCGCAGATAACCGATAGTTTCTTTCTATCGTGGGGTTGGGATTTTTTATCTCGATGGTTTCTTCGGTGGTTTCATATTTTTGCAGTGTTAATTGCACATCATGAAAACCGCCTTGCAGTGGAAATGTGAGCGGTGTTTTGCCAACTTCAACAGCATCTACCGTTACCATTGCGCCAGTTGGCACCGAATTTACAACAAACTCCCCCTGCAGCGGTTGCAGTTCAACATCGCGGGTTACTGTTTCACCACGGCTGAGTGTTAGATCAAGCGTCGTTGTTTGATAATGTGGATGCTGGGCAATGAGCTGATGTTCGCCCGCAGGAAGTTCATACTCAAGGTGATTCGCTACTGCAATAATTTCATCGTCGATCAGCCATTGAGTGAGATCATCGTCAAGCGATGTGGACAATTTAATCTTAGCTGGCAACGGATTTAGTGTGACCGTAATGACTTTGCCAGAATCAGCTCGTTCAATGGTGTGTCTTTGAGGATAAAAGCCTTCTGCAGCAACTTGAATCTGGGTAGATTGGGCAAGCGAATAAACGGAATCCAAAATAACCATTGCCAGCCAGGACTCAGCGTTAATTGATACATCAGAAGCATCATCCGGCTGAACCTCAACACGGGTACCACGTGATGCAAAGATCACCGTCACTATAATCAGGAAAACCAATACAAATGTCGTCAATAACCACAGATACATTCTGTGCTGACGTTTTCGGGCGAGCTCCAGCTGCTGATTAAATTGGCTCATCGCACACCAGTGTCAGACTAAAACGGTTCACATCGTAAGGAATAGTGACTTCAACTAACTTTGACTTGTAACCCTGGCGTTTACCTTCAAAAGTATATTGGCCGGGTTTAAGCTGAATCACTTTTGACTCGACCTCACCCACATTGCCAACACCCCGCACCAGAATATGTGTTTGATTGTCTGAGCGAACTTCTACAGCAACAGGCTGGTTCACTGCGGTTAATACCGTTTCCAGTTCACGGCTTTTCCGGCTCAGCGAGAGGCTTTGATTACGATATGCTGCGGCAGCATTTATGGCAGCACGGGCTTGCTCTGCCAGTTGGCTGTTTGACAGTCGATAAGGCGATTCCAGGTAGTCATCGAACTGCTTATCCAATGACAATATGTTATTGGCCATGGCCAGTTTTTCTGTGGCCGTTTTATTATTGGGATTTTCCTTAATCACCTGCTCAAGGTTGGTTTTAACAGCTTGCCAGTTATCATTCGATTCAGCCTGTGCAGCGTTGCTCAGAGAAGACTGTATACGCTGATTTTTTTCATACTGTTGTATCGCCATATTTACATCACTCAGTTCACTTCGACTTGAGTAAATATTTCGGGCCTGATTCAGTGCTGATTTGGCCGCTTCAATGCGACCATCATCAATCGCAGCATAGGATTGGGAGATAAGCGATTGAAATTTTTGATTATTGAGTGTGGTTTGCAACGCCTGAGCCCGTTGCTTCAACGCTTCTCTTTCCGGCGTTAGCGTTAATAACTGGTTGATTAATGTAAGCTCGGTCTGGGGATTATTTTCGACTTTAGCGACTTCAATTTGCTCAACTAAAGCTGCAATCTCCGGTAATTGCTCAATTCTTTCTGCTAATTCCGAAGCCTGATTAGAGCTACTATCCAACATCAATGCTTTGGAAATCGCTACTTTAGCCTGCTCATACTGATTGTCATCAAAAGCTTGCTGAGCATTTTTCATTGCCGATTCAAATTGTTTCTGGCTATCTGTGATGGTTGTTTCAGCCAGTTTAATCAAAGCATCTAATGTCGCATTAGCCTGAGCATATTTCGCTTCACCAAACTGTTTTATTGCAGCACTTTCATTTGCATTTATACGATCGGCCAGCGGTTTATCCCACTTTGGCAGATCGATCTTGTTTAACTCGGGTTTAATTGTATTTTCAAAATGGGCATAGGCTTCAAGATATTGCTGACGCAAGGTTTCACTGTACTGGTTGTCATTTTCCTGGGGTGAACTTTCAACAATATCTAATGGCTGCTCAGTTTCGGTGCTATTGGAACGGGTTTTGGGGGCTGACACCCACAAAATTAACGCCACGCAAAACACGCTCAGCAAAATGATAATAAGCAGTGTTTTGAAGAATAATTTTCGTTTAGCGAGTCGAGCCTCAGCGATTTTCTGATGGATCATAATCTATGGCTGAACCTCAAACGTGATTTAGAGCTGCACATCAGGCGTGGCTTCTAATTGATACATCCGGTTCAAAAAAGCACGCCATTGGCGGAACTGCTCATCAATATCACCGGTTAACTCGACCGATTCTTCTTCGTAAGTCATCACCTGTGGTGCCATTTCCAAGTTCACCGATTCACCTAATTCGTTTAGTGCCTCCTGATGAAACTTGGCTTCCTCACGGGATTTAAAGCCACTGCTGATCAGCACAGCACCGCCAATACCACCGGCAACAGTGGCAAGATCCCGGCCAAAACTAGGATCGTTAGAACTGCCTGATGTTGCGGCAGCAACAGCTGCACCGATTAAAACTGCCCCGCCAATCATTTTCCAGATGCTTTTGGTTTTAGCTTCTTTGCGCAGTTGCATTTCTGTGGCACTGGCTTCCTGCCATGCCAGATAGCTGTCATCCATTTGCTGAGAAAATGCACTGTAATTCTGCTGCAGATTATCAACAAATAACTGTTCCCGAACCTGGACCGATTTAACTCTTTCAAACATTGGGTCAGCATCGCTTGGCATACTTACCAGCTTGATGTGTTGACCACTGGTATCGAGATGTTCCATAAAGGCCTGTTCGTTGAAACTCGCGGCAAAACGAAGATCATTAATATTTTGCAATTGCGCCAGTTCGCTTTGTTGTTGTTTAAGCAAGGCTTCAATTATCGCCTGGGCCGCTTTATCAAAAGCGGGATTATAGGGATCTTTGCCATCATTTCTGGGATTTTTGTAAAAACCTTCACCAACTTCATGATCAATGGTTTCGTTTAGCCACTGTTTGCCACTGGCATCGACCACATTGAGGCTAAATTCAAGCTCCTGACCATTTGATTCAATGATCTCGCCAACGGCAAATAAATCACCTGAGGCAGTGCTGTTGGGGGCGACTCGAACTGCACCAAACTTACCACTTTCATCCAAAGCCGTTTTTAATTTGTAGGCAAACCGGTTGGCTTCCGCTCGTCTTAATTCAGGCCAGATACCTTCTTCTTCATATTCAGCGGCTGAATCGGAAAGCCCTGGTGAAAAGACCGGAATAATAACGTCAAGTTTAACGCCCTGGTAGGGTATTTCTTTGTTTTGTTCCTGAGCCGAGGCCAGCTGTGGACCGGTTTTTAAATTCCCTGACGATGACGACGTAGTGGCACACCCCGTCAGCACATGGGTCAGAATAATCAGATAGATAAGAAACCTGGAGGGGGCTCTAAATGATTCAGTCTTCAACAATGTTCATCCCCTTATATTTACGATATTCGTTCCAGAGTTTCTTTTTAATCTCTGGATCTTGTTCAGCTTCTGCAGCCAGTCTGATTTGTGCAGCAATGGCATCGTCATTATTCGCGGATGGAATATCTTCAGGTATAGCACCGTTATCTGCTCCACCAGAAGAAACCACTGAGCCACCCTCATTTTCAGATTGCTCATTTGAATCTGCTGTGCCGGACTGAGCTGGCATTGAGCTTTCAGTTTCTGTCTCAGGTTCAGTGCCTTGCATTTCCTGACTGACAACTGAGCTATTACCGGAATTATCACCCTGATTTTCTCCACCGTCTTGATCGCCACTATCGCTGCCAGCTGCAGAAGTATTATTTGGATCAGACAAATTGCATGATTCAAAGCGGTTGACCGAATCAAAAAAAGCTTTTTCCATTAGTGCAAGTTTTTCGGCTCTCGTGAGATGTGGATTATCACTGTATCGAATTTCTGCTTCACCACAATCCTCAATCGCCTCAGCTGCCTTTTCTGCATTTACGTTGAGACTGGCTGTTAAAACAATCGGGAAAAGAATAGATAAGCTTTTATTCATTGAGAATAAATGCAACAAATCCCGGTAACGAATGGTGAGTTTCTTCATAGAATTAGCACTAATCCATTAATATTTTTTAAAAAAACCAGGCTCAATATTGTTTATAGATTATTTGTCAACATACGGCGGTGATAAGTTTTCACAGCTTTATATGGCTCACAATATGAAACGGTAAATTGAGATATATCCTTGCTCTCCGTAGCCTTTTTATCATAGCAGCAAAACATTATTCATAAATGACTGAATCGTCTACTTTGTGTCGCAATATTCAAAACATGCAAAGTGATTTCAGGAAATGCTCCCAACGTAACGGACTCATCTCTCTGCTAAAGTAACAATATTTCGATGGCGGGATATAAATATGAAATGGGTTGTTTTGGCTTTTTTCTGGTTTCTCAGCTTTCCACTGCCAGCAAAGCCGGTTCACTATCAGGTCAATGATGAAATATTTGAAGGGTATTTTGTCAGCTCCGCTGATTCAGCCCCATTAGTTATTCTGATTCATGACTGGGATGGGGTAACCGATTATGAGATTAAACGCGCCAATATGCTGTTTGATGCGGGTTATGCAGTTTTTGCGGTGGACATTTATGGAGCAGGCGTTCGGCCTGTTGCTATTGCCGATAGAAAGCACCATACAGGTGAATTGTATCGTGATCGTCAGCGCATGCGAGATCTAATCAACGGCGGTATCAATAAAGCGAAACAACTCGGTGCAGCCACCGACAATGCGGTCATGATGGGATATTGTCTAGGAGGTACTGCTGTATTGGAAATGGCTCGCGCAGGTTCGCTGATGAAAGGGTTTGTGGCGATTCACGGAGGCTTGGGTACCCCTGAGGATCAGAATTATAAAAATGTTCAGGCTGAAATACTGGTGCAGCATGGATCAGCTGATGCCAATATTACTATGAAAGAATTTATTACTTTGAGTGCCGCTATGGATAAGGATAGCGCTCCCAATGAAATGATTGTTTACGGTGGTGCAGAGCATTCATTTACTAAAGCAGGTAATCCTCATTATGATGCAGATGCTGATGAGAAGTCCTGGCAGCGCCTGTTAACTTTTCTGGATGAAAAATTGCGTTAGGTCCATTTGCATTCTCACCCGAGAGCATGGCAACGAAAAAAATAATTACCTTATTTATCTGTTGAAAATATTGTGGTGGTTACCATTGAACTACCGCCCGAGAAAGTTGCCGGTACCACCTGGCCTCAGTCTGACTACAATCAAACAAGTATGGGCATACAGTGTTACGATCAGCGACGTAACTTTGAAAAGGTCTTTATCTGTCACGGTATCTTGCATGATGCCTCTGTAAAACCGGAAAAGCGTCTGGAACAACTCTTAGCAGGCTAAATCAACATCAATACCATTATCCCGATAATTTGGCTGAAACAGCTTTACCCATGATGAAACACACTGACATCTGTCAGGTAACCATCTTCAACGCACGGGTTTAGCGCATTAACGATAATCATATGGGAAGCTGGTACAGCCAAAATGGAAAAGTTACTGGTTTTTCATCCCGGTACAACTGACTTTTCACTGTCTCGCTCTTATCATTCGAATGTGCCAGACGATAAGTTATTCACCACGGATTTTGTTGCCAATAGATTGGTTGAAATTCTAAAGGGTTTGCCTACAGACGGCGAATTGTCTTTTCTGGATTGGCGGGGGAAAAACACTGAATGGTAAACCTTTTTCACATATCCCGTTTCTGCTCTCGTGCATTCAATCTGTCATAGGCTTCTTTCTCATGATGAATATCACTGATCAAGCCCCGATGCATGGCTACTGAAATGGCCTCTTGATTCTGAAATCGGCCTCCTTCCTTAAACAGCAAATCAAGCAAATCCCGGGCAGGCATATCCAGATATTTAGATAATTCCTGTGATTCATTTGAGAACTTTTCCAAGACTTCCGGGTGCTGTTGCTGAACATTTAATATCGCCAGATTATCAATAATGGCCAGTTCTTTCGCTGTCACCAGACTCAGACCATTATCCTGAACAAACCTTAAACTGGTCAGCCCTGTCAGTTGATGAAAGGTGTTCTGAACCAGATTCAGATCGGCATTTCTCCCGGCCAGGGCAACCCTCAACCATTTCAATCGGTGCCGTGCCAGAATAATGATGCCTTGTTCTATTTCTTTGCTCATAGACTGCAGATCCTTTGGGCTTCCTGCACCCTTGTTAGCATAGCAACGCCCTTTCATACAAGCCCCTAGTAGTGAGACAAGGTAAATGAAACATTTATTCATGATGACAATAGCCAGTATGTGTATTGGTTCAGTCCAGGCAGAAAATCTTGAGCATGGGACCATTACCAGTTGCGCCTATCAGGCAGGTACTGTCAATAAAAGCCAGAAAATCCGTCAGACCGAGGGCGATGACTGGGAAACGTTTGAAACGAAGATTAAATCGATTTACAAAGACTCCCAAGGCCGTGATGATTTACTGCAAATTGCCAAACAGGTATTTATCCAGCCATCCAGTAAATCAGCGGATTTTATTCATGATCAGATATTTGATGCTTGCGTTAAACGTCAACAAGGCACTGAGTCAATTTATTGATTTTTAGTATTTTGACTCAACTAATAAGCCCCATCAAAAGATTAAACGCCAATACAACAAAAATCAGTGCTGTCGTGCGACTGAGATAAATCTGAGCATTGGGTTTTCTTTTAAGCCAGTCGCCAAGCGTTGAAGCTAATATGGAAATACCACTAAAGATAAAGAGCGAAACAACACCAAATATAGCCCCAAGTAATATAATTTGTGGCGTAATCGCACCATAATTTGAACTGGCGAACTGTGGCAGAAAAGCCAAAAAGAAAATACTAACTTTGGGATTAGTTACATTCATCACAATACCGCGCAGATATAAGTTTGTATCACTCATTACTACGCCCTTACCTGATAATTCTTGTGTCTGGCTGTTAAATATCTGCCATGCCAGGCAGACCAAATAGATAGCGCCAATAATTTTCAACGCACTCAAGGCCCAGTCAGAAGTTTGCATAATAGTGGCAACACCGAATGCCACTAAACAGGTGTGAAAAACCAACCCTGTACATAGACCTAAGGTAATCAGAATGCCACTGCGTTTACCATAAAGTGCTGACTGGGTAAGCACAAAGATATTATCTGGTCCGGGAGTTAGAGCCAAAAGAGTTGAGGTGAAAATAAAAACTAAATAAACGTCGATTGGCATCATCTTGGAGATCACATATAAAAGTACTTATTCAGATAATGATTTTCACAAAAAGTCTAGAATCGGATCACACTCTGCAGTCTAGAGAAAACTTGATAGCTAAAAACGGATTTACAAAAACTCAAATCCCACTTGAAACAGTTTTTCAACCTCATCGACATCCTGCTGCTCGGTCAAAAAGATGACCAGATGATCACCACTTTCAATCTCAATATTTTTTTCGGCAAACAAAATCTTTTCTTTGCGTAATATCGCTCCGACGGTAGCCGTTTTAGGCAGTTTGAGTTCTGAAAGTTTGCGTCCCACAACATTAGAAGTCTGCTTATCGCCATGTGCCACAATCTCTATGGCTTCTGCAGCCCCCTGTCTTAACGAATGCACGGTAATCACATCACCACGACGAATATGGGTCAATAAGGTCCCAATAGTGATTTGTGCGGGCGATACAGCAATATCAATACTGGTTCCTTCAACCAGCTCTACATGGCTGGCCTTACTGATAATGGAAAAGGTTTTGCGAGCTCCCAGGCGCTTGGCCAGCATCGCAGACAAGATATTAGCTTCGTCGTCGTTAGTCACAGCGCAGAACACATCCGTTTTATGAATATATTCTTCCTTAAGCAGGCTGGCATCGCCTACATCACCATGTAATACTAGGCTGTGATGCAGATCTTCGGCGATCACCCGTGCCCGATTTTCATTATGTTCGATAATTTTAACGTTATGCGACTTTTCCAAGCGTTGAGCCAGTTGTTTACCAATTTGTCCGCCACCGGCAATAAATATTCGTTTATACGGTTGGTAATCTTTTTTGAATACTTTTACCAACTCACTGATTTGATGTTTTTCGGCCAGAAAAAATACTTCATCTTCAGCCTGCAAAATGATTTTTCCACCCAATGGAATAGCACTCTCATTACGGAAAATAGCCGCAATGCGCATTTGTATTTTGGGAAGCAGATCCAGCAAATCATGGATGGCTTTACCATCCATAATACTCCCGGCATCTACTCTAACGGCGACCAATCGTGCGCGATCTTCAAAAAAAGTCAGAACCTGCAAGACTTCAGGTTGCTCAATCAGATGGGTAATGTAATCAGTGACTAATTGTTCAGGACTGATAATGACATCAATTGGCACCGCATCCAGCGCAAATAAAGCCGGATATTCCAGATAATCTGCGGCACGTATCCGAGCCAGTTTTTTGGGCGTATTAAATAATGAGCTGGCAATCTGACAGGCAATCATATTGATCTCATCATTATGGGTGACCGCGATCAGCATGTCGGTGTCTTTGATACCCGCCTTTAACAAGGTTCCGGGATGCGCTGCATACCCTACCACCGTGCGAATATCCAGATGCTCCTGCAGTCGTTCCAGTAGTACCGGGTTTTGATCAATGACCGTGACATCGTTACCTTCATTGACCAGACTTTCTGCCGTCGAACTGCCGACCTGTCCCGCACCCAGAATAATAATTTTCATCTGCAAAACCTCTCTGTTAATTGCGCCAATAGGCTGGCAGAAATAGAATCAACAAGGTGAACACTTCCAGGCGCCCTACCAGCATCGCAAAGATCCCGAGCCATTTAACCGTGGCATCCATTGTGGCAAAATTCGAGGCTACCTCCCCTAAACCCGGGCCCAGAAGATTGATCGTTGCGACTACCGCCCCAAAGGCTGAAACCAAATCAAGCCCGGCTGCCATCATCGCAACGGTCAGCACCAATGCTGTGACAATATAGAGCACATAAAAACCCCAAATCGAAAACAATACTGTTTCAGATATTGGCCGTTTTCCCAACTTCACCACCGACACAGATCTTGGATGCACCAATAGCTCAAGCTGCCGTAAACCCAATTTAGCAAGCAACATGATGCGCATAACTTTAATACCGCCAGCGGTTGAACCGGCACATCCACCAATAAACGATAAAATCACCAGAATTAATGGGATGTGTAATGGCCATTCCGCAAATACCGCCGTACCAAAACCGGTACTGGTCATAATGGAAGCCACCTGAAACGCAGCATAACGAAGCGCTTCCCATCCGGCAGAATACACCCCGGCGAAATAAAGACTTATCGCAATAAAAATACTGGCAAACACAAACAACAATCCAAAAGTTCTTACTTCTGGGTCTTCGGCATAGGATGATATTAGCTTGCGTCTTAGCACTAAAAAATGCACGGCAAAGTTCACCCCGCCAGCCAGCATAAATACGATGGCGATAGCTTCAATAAGTGGGCTGTTAAAATAGCCGATACTGTCGTCATGAGTAGAAAACCCTCCAGTCGCCACCGTAGTAAAAGCATGGCCTATCGCATCAAAGAAGCTCATTCCCGCAAACCAGTAAGCCAACGCACAACACACCGTAAGCAACAGATAGATCAGCCAAAGGGAACGGGCAGTTTCAGCGATTCTAGGTGTCATTTTTTTCATTTTTGGCAACGCCGGAAGTTTCCGCTCGATACAGCTGCATGCCACCGACGCCCAATAAAGGTAGAATGGCGACTGCCAGAACGATAATCCCCATGCCACCTAACCATTGTATTTGTTGTCGATGATATAAAATTGATTGGGGTAATTGATCTAACCCAACAATAACGGTTGCACCCGTGGTGGTAAATCCTGAAATGGATTCGAATACCGCATCGGTAAAGCCCAGATGCAGACTGAGATAAAACGGTAAAGCACCGACCAGCCCCAATAAAAACCAGAATAATGTTACAACCAGAAAGCCGTCTCGAACCGATAATTCCTGCCGTTGATAATAGTTGCTTAACCACAAAGTCAATCCCAATAAAAACACGATCAGACTGGAACCGATAAAGGTCATTGATTGGGCATCGTTATAGATCCAGGAAACGATCAACGAAGGTAGAAAACTGAGACTGTAAAACATCAACAGCAAACCAAATAACCGGATGATGGCTCGCCAATGCATTAGTTTATGACCTCAACCAAAAATGTAAGCCAAGCAGCACACGGTGTAATATACGTTTGAAACAAACCCTTAAAACTCAACATCAGTCTATTCATCCCAATAATCAACGTGGATGGATTATTGGTGCCAGAAGACTGAAAGTCAGCTAAAAAAAAGATAAAAATTTTATATAAATTTTACTTTTTTAAATGCGATTTATTGTTAAAACAGCTTTAACAATATTCCAGAAAAAGCGAGCAGCGATGCGTTTTCGACCAACCAATACCCCGCTCAAACATTATCTACTGGCGATCGGATTGATTTTAGTGATCGTGGTGTTTGCCCAGGTGCTTAACCGTTATCTGCCCTACACCAGTCTGTTATTACTGTTTCTGGCGGGTGTATTGCTGATATCAGCCAAAACCAGTTTTGGTCCGGCACTATTAAGCAGCTTGCTCAGCTTTTTGACATTCAATTACTTTTTCACTGAGCCTTATTACACTTTTAATATGTTGCACAAGGCAGATGTCGCCACATTAATTATATTTTTGATGGTGGCATTGATGACAGCACATTTAGCCACGCAAATGCGCGAAGCAATAGCCAAGCAGGAAACGGCATTAAACCGGCTGTCTCATTTTTATGAGTTCAGCCAAATGCTCTCTTCAGCGACCAACACAGAAGCCACTATCGAAATTTTATGGGAAGCGTTAAGACGGGTTCTGAGCAATGATGGTCGTGTGGTGATTGCCATTGAGCAGCAATCTAACTTGATTTTGCACCCAGAGGGCATATCAAGTGGCCACCCAGGTGAAGAAGTTTTTAAATTGATGCTATCCAAACATCTGGACGGTGAAACCTGGCATAAGGGTTGGCTGTTTTTCCCACTGAGCTGGGATGGTCGGCAACTTGGTCTGGTTGCCATTAATGAACGTATTAATGACAGGCAAATTGCCGCAATAGAAACGTTCTGCCAGCTAACCGCAGTGGTATTGCATCGTACCATGCTGGTGGCGGAACTCTCACAAACCAAATTACTGGCGGAAACTGAACAGTTACGGGCCACATTACTTTCTTCGGTATCCCATGATTTACGTACTCCCCTCTCTTCCATTATCGGGGCGAGTTCGTCATTACGGGAATACGCTCAGCATTTATCAACTGATGATCAGCAGTTGCTGATCCAGACCATTGAAGATGAAGCGCACAGATTAGATCGTCATATCCAGAATCTGCTTGATATGACTCGTCTGAGCCAAGGGAAACTGAACCTGAATCGTGAATGGATGGATATCGACGATCTGATTAACGGTGCTATAAGCCGATTGGGCCATCCATTGGAAAATGTGCAATTTAAGCTTGAATTAGCCGAAGAGACCCCGATGCTTTTTATTCAGGGATTACTGATCGAACAAGCCATATTCAATCTGCTGGATAATGCCATTCGCCATAACACAGCAGAATTGGCTATAACGTTAATCGTTCAGCATGATGACAACTGGATAACGCTGGATATTATTGATAACGGCCCGGGTATTGCGGATGCTGAAAAAGAAAAAGTATTCAATATGTTTTACAGCCTCGCTCAAGGCGATCGACACGAATCCAGTTTACCGGGCACTGGAATGGGACTGGCAATTTGTCGCGGCATGATCGAAGCGCATGGTGGCGAGGTGATGGCATTGGATAATCCTTATGGCAGAGGCACGATGATGCGGGTCAAATTACCAAACAATTCTAATAATGCTAACTTCAACTGAGCGTTTACATGGCCACAATATTACTTATTGAAGACGAAGTGCAGATTAAGAAATTTTTGAGGATCAGTCTTGAAGCACATCATCATAAGGTGCTGGAAGCCCGGCTCGGTGAACAGGGATTAGCCATTATGGTCGAACAACAGGTTGACCTGCTGATTGTTGACTTAGGTTTGCCGGATATGGATGGACAGGATGTTATAAAAGCATTACGTAAATGGTCGCAGATACCGATTATTGTTCTGTCTGTTCGATCCAGCGAAGACGAAAAAGTGCAGGCATTGGATGCCGGTGCCAATGATTATGTCACCAAGCCGTTTGGCATCAGTGAGTTGATGGCGCGCGTTAGAGCGTTACTGAGGATAAACGACAACACTGCGGCTTCGAGCAGTAAACGCGAAATCAATGGCCTGTTTATCGATTTAGCGGAATATCAGGTCAAACTGGATGACAGAATAATTCATTTATCTCGCAAAGAATTCGAGTTGCTTCGTTTACTCACAGAACAGCCAGGGCATATCCTGACCCATCGTTTTTTAACCCAGAGCATCTGGGGTGAAAGCTTTGTTGATGAAACACATTATTTACGTGTTCTGGTGCGCCAGTTACGCCACAAGCTTGGAGAAGAACCTATACAACCAAGATTTATTGAAACCGTTCAAGGTGTGGGGTACCGGTTTAAAGTTTAAATCAAAAAAGTCACTTCACCTTAAATTCTGCCTCAATAATATGACAGGAGCCATATCACTGAGGCGTGAAACACTTTCGGACATCGTAATTGCTGGCAGATATATTTCCACCGCGCCCTGTCCAATTGGTATGAAAAAACTCACCTCGCGGTTTATCCAGCCGTTCGTAGGTATGGGCACCAAAATAATCGCGCTGCGTCTGTAGCAGGTTGGCTGGCAAACGTTTACTGCGGTAACCATCATAAAATGACAAAGCACTGCTGAAGGTAGGCACCGGCACACCAATCTCAATCGCTTTAACGACCGCTTTTCTCCAGCCCGAGAACGCTTCGCTAACGGCGTCAATAAAAAAAATCATCCAGCAACAGGTTCTGTAAATTCGGATTACGCTCAAATGCGTCACGGAAGTTGGGTAAAAACTGGCGCCGAATAATACAGCCACCACGCCCGCAATACCACCAAAGTTCAACTGCCAACCATAGGTTGTCGCTGCTTCACGCATTAACATCTAGCCTTGGGCATAGGAAATGATTTTGGAGGCATAAAGTGCATCGCTTACCGCATTAATCATTTCACGTTTATCACCGGTAAACGCAACAGCCTTAGCCGGTAATACACTAGATGCCGTAACCCGTTCATCTTTCAGAGCTGATAAACAACGGGCAAATACCGCCTCGCCAATTAATGTCAGCGGCGTGCCTAAATCCAACGCATTCATGCCCGTCCACTTGCCGGTACCTTTTTGACCTGCGGTATCCAAAATATGATCGATTAACAAACTGCCATCGGGTTCTTTTACTTTAAGAATGTCGCGAGTAATTTCAATCAGATAGGAATCCAGCACGCCATCATTCCATTCGGCAAAGACTTGCTGTATTTCGTCCCCCGACAGGCCCATGCCTTCACGCATCATTTGATAAGCTTCACAGATAAGCTGTATATCATCATATTAAAACACAGTTTATTCATATAAAAACAATCGTTAAAAACGATTTAACTCCATAAAAACGTGACACAGTTAACATTTTTGGATTGTTTTCTGCGTTTATTGCGCAGAAAACGTGACTTAGTTATCATTTTTTTGTGTGAGGTTGTTATTTTGTTTAAATAATATTGAATTAAGCGTTTAAATTAACAGCTACATGCCATTGTTAATTAATAGGTTTTCCGTTTTTCTTAGGTGTTGACGGGTAAAGTTTCCTGTGAAAACAGGAATTATTCATTTACGTTAAATGAAGTTGTAGGAGTACTAATAAATATGTGACTGACCTGTTAGTTCAATATTGGCCTAACGGAAAACAAAGATGTTTTTAAAATCAGGGAGATATCGATATGGCAAGTTATTATCTAGCTTCAAATCCTAACTTACCTAACAATGGCTGCGATATTCATCGTGTATGTCCCGAAGGGTGTCCCAACCTGCCACCTCCGGTAGAACGCATTAATTTGGGTGATCTGCCGGATAGCAAAACGGCAATTCATGTAGCCAGAAGAAAATTTTATAATCATGCCCATTTAATTGATGGATGTGCACACTGCACCAACTCCACTCCTCACGAAACGCTTAATTAATTAAACCAACTAATTCAAACAGCGGTACAAAAACTTTTCCCAACCTAACTTTTTCCTGATATAAAAATTTTGGTATCTGCCTGCAAAAGATTTATCCTTGCAGGCAGATAACCAAAGGATAATTCATGTCTGAACCCAGAGTCATTCCCACTCCTTCCCCAGATCCCGTTATGAACGATAATTCTAATCAAACCAAAATACTGACGATTGTCATTTATGCACTGCAAGCAGCATCATTTATTGTTGGTTTAACCTTCCTGGTGGCCGTTATCATGAATTACATCAAACGTGATGATGTCCGTGGTACGTGGCTTGAATCACATTTTCGCTGGCAGATCCGTACCTTCTGGTTTTGTCTTTTGTGGGGCTTGATAGGTGCTTTATTGAGTGCTGTTGTTATCGGGGTTTTCATTCTGCTGACCAATGCGGTTTGGGTTATCTACCGTATAGCCAAAGGCTGGATGAATGTGGCCGAAAACAAACCGATGTACACTTAAGATCCATCTGCCATTCGCTGTCATTATGGGAGTTTCTCCAAGGACAGCTTTTGTTTCAAATCAAATGCTGATTTTCATGTTAGGCTTTGCAATCTTTCAACCCTAAACTCATGTATCACTGGACTGTATGACCAAATATCTCACTCTGGCAATGTTGCTCTTATTTAGTTTTTCAACTCAAGCTACACAAACTTTCTCTGACCCGGCATTGAATGGCAAGCCTACACCGGAAGGTGCGGATATTGCTTTGTATGTTGTCGATACTGCAAGTGGCAAGGAAATTTACTCTGAACGTGCTGAACAGTTCCAACAACCTGCCAGTTTGCAGAAAATTATTACCGGTCTCGGAGCTCGCCTGGTTCTGGATAAAGATTTTCGGTTTGAAACCACAATGGAAACGACTGAAAACGATGCCATAATCAACTTCAGTGGTGACCCGACTTTTACTCGTACCCATCTGCGTGTTCTGGTCGAAAAGCTTAAACTCAAACAAACCACTATCGATGGAAATCTCTATTTGAATGGCGGCGCCTTTGATACCTCTGAGCGAGCTGTTGGCTTACCATGGGATATTATGGGCGTCTGTTACAGTGCACCTTCCAGTAGCATTACCATGAATGGTAACTGTATCTACGGAAAAATAGAGGGTACTTCCCCAGCCCCCGTTAAGGGTCTGAAAGCCAGTGGCTCGCCTTATATCAGTATCAGTGCTGACGATATCATCATCCGCGAAGGCCTGGAAAATCAGAATATTGATTGTGATCTCAAGCTGACTGCCGACAATAAAAATCATTTCTCTCTAAACGGTTGCGTGGGCTCACATCGTTTACCGGTAAACTTCCATCTCGCAGTACAAAACACCACCTTATATCTCAAAGAGGTTCTTCAAGAGGAACTGGATCGTGCCGGAATCAGATTACGTGGCAAAATTATCCGTGACGATACCGCAACCGGAACCGTTATTGCCTTGCATCAATCAGAACCGTTGATGAAACTGATCGATTTGATGATGAAACGCTCTGATAACCTGATTGCTGACAATTTGCTTAAAACGATTGGTCGTGTTTATTTCAAACAGCCCGGCAGTTACGAGAATGGCGCAGCCGCTATCAAAGCGGTTCTTAAAGAAAAAGCCGATATTGATTTGTCTCGTGCGATTATCATGGATGGTTCAGGGTTATCACGTAACAATCGTGTCACTGCCAAACAGTTGATGCAGGTCATCCAGTACATCTTCAGCAATAAGGAACTGGGACTGGTTGGAACCCTCCCCGTATCCGGACAATCAGGAACCCTGCGATATCGCAGCAGCCTGGTTAATACCCCACTGAGTGGCAAAGTAACGGCTAAAACCGGATCTATCTATGGTGTTTTCAATCTGGCCGGAAAAATCAATACAAAATCAGGCAAGTCATTGTACTTTGTACAGTTACTTTCAAATTATCATTCAAACAGCGATAACCGCAATGTAGCGCGTAAGCCACTACGCGATTTTGAACGTAGTTTCTATGAAAGGTTATTTAACGAGCATTGATAGGCTTTTATTTGCCCTTCAACCATAAAAAAACCCTCTTTGCTTACACAAAGAGGGTTATTAGTGAATACGGGTTTAACTTACCAGGCTGATTCACCAGTCTCAGGATCATACATTTCATGATGGATTTTGTGGCGGTTGGCAATCAGCTCATCAATTGTTGGTGAACCTGACATCGCACGTTTGATGGCCAGTTTCATGGCTTCGTAATTAGTGCGGTATAAATCCTTGCGATCAACATCCGGATTAGCAGCCGCATCTGGAGCGATCCAAATCATCGCCACGATGCACAAATCATCGGCATGTTCTTTTGGTATTACGCCTTCAATAACACTATCCAATACCGCATCGGCTACTGCCGACTGAACCGGCCCACCAAACAGTTCCACATAACTGCTAGATTTAATGGTGACTTTAGGCACGATCATGGTTGCAGGTTTAACCTGTTGATTGGTGGCACGAATGGCAAACATACGGGTGTGACCTTCTGTCTGCCCCATCAAATTGGCAAATGCCTGGCCTGCCGGACCTTTGGTGCTGCCAATTAAAATTTCCGGCATCGCATCAGTGCCTTGATCTTCACTGGCAAAAACGGTGGCTTCTGCAGTTCTAAACCAAACGGGTTCTGACATTGTTAAACTCCAAATAATTATAAGAAAAAACGCGCCATTCTATGTTGCTGGTATCTGCGCCCGCAAGCAATAATCCAAAAGGTGTAATTGACCGTTATTTATTGAGCACGTTTTTGGTATTAATCACTTTCCATAAATGCTGACGAACGCATCAAAATGACCAGTTTTCAGTACATGTTCAATGCATACTGGGGTAATATTAAGTTTTAAGCTTCCAAAATATTGCATTCGGTGAGCAGAGTCGCTGTTATTTTTAAAATAAAAAACTCTTGCCTAAAGGGATTAACTGTTTGCAAATGTATTACAACGCGCGATATCTCCAGTTTCAAACCCCGTTTTAAACCATTGCATGCGTTGTTGGGAGCTGCCATGGGTAAAAGAGTCAGGGCTAACATAGCCTTGCGATTTTTTTTGCAAGGTATCATCCCCTATTGCACTGGCGGCTCGTAAACCTTCTTCAATATCACCGGTTTCCAGAAGCTGACGTTGATCATTTGCATGATTGGCCCAGATACCTGCAAAACAGTCTGCCTGTAATTCCTGTTTCACTGAGAGTTTGTTGGCTTCTTTTTCATTTAACCGGCTGCGGGCAGTATGAACTTTCTCTGAAATTCCCATCAGAGTCTGAATATGATGTCCTACTTCATGGGCAATTACATAAGCCTGAGCAAAATCACCAGGAGCTTTGAATCGGTTTTTGAGTTGATCGAAGAAATTCAGATCCAGATAAATCTGTTGATCCGCAGGACAATAAAAAGGGCCAATTGCTGACTGAGCCGTTCCACAGGCCGATCGTACCGCTCCTCTGAATAATACCAGACGAGGCTCCTGATACTGCTCATCATTTTCCTGAAAGATACTACTCCACGTCTGCTCGGTATCGGCGAGGATTACTGAAACAAACTCCACCAGTTCCTTTTCTTGCGGCGTTTGATTTAGCGTTTCGGTGGAAACACTGGTGGGTGGACTATCTCCTAGTCCCAGCGCATACAGCATATTGTCTAAATTACCGGTAAACAAACCATATGCAACCACACAGACAATAACTAACAAAGTCCCTTTGAAACCCAGAAATCGAAAAACTAACGGTAATAATCGTAAACCATCACGTCCAACGCCTCCTGCTGTGGAAGTACGCATTGCCCGTTTGTCTTCAATATTGCTGCTTTTGGGTCTGCCCTTCCAACGCATTGTTATAAATCCTTAATTTATACCAGCTGAAATGTCGATGAAATTAACGCTGTGTGGTTCTGCAGACATCATAGTCTTTTCCAGAGGTGAAGCTAAAGGAGTTTAATAAGCGGAAATGGTATTCATTTAAAAGCTTACTTTCTGCCGAAGTATAAATTTTCACGACATATTCACCTGGAAAACGCTACTTTAATTCTAAATTATTCAACGAGTCGGTAATATGCGTAATAGTAAATCTGAGCCAAATTTGAAGCACAGCCCACAATCGAAACGGTTACCTTGCCGAGGCTGCACTGCCGACTGTAAAAATTATGCTTTTTGTGACGGTAAGCCATGGAGACAAAATCAAGCAGGTGTCCAAATGGGATCCAAAATTCATTAATTTAAAAGAAAACCCAATAAACCATTATGATTTATTGGGTCTCGTTGATAAGACAGATCCCGGTGAATTTTCTAGCTGACACTGAGAAATCGGCCAGAAAATTTTTCTTCCTTAAAAACGCTACGATCTCACCCAATCTAGTAATGGTTACCAGCACAAGTTAAAACTATTCGCTTTCACCCATTTCATGGGCAGGATGTTTACCGTTTCCATTCTTATCGTACGCTTTTTTGTCAGGTCTAACCTCACCCTCTTCTCTATCCATTTCGTCGTAATTCATTGTTTCGCCTTGAGTATTTTTGCGTTCAATATCACTACCTTCCATATCATGAGCGGGATGATTAGCTTTCTCATCGTCAGCTTTATTTTTATACGCTTTTTTATCAGGAGTCACCTTGTTTCCATCTCTATCTACTTTATCGTAGGTTTTAGTATCACCTTTTGCATCATGATTACCATGATCATCGGCAAGAACTGGTGTAGCGATGAAAGCTGTAGCAATTGCAGTTGAAAGAAATAGTTGCTTAAACATTTCATTCTCCTTTTTATTTATCGGCATATTTTTTGTTAATTACGAAAAACATCTGAATCCAACAAGAAAAGTGCCGATATTGCTTTCCTTGTAATTAAAACTAACGCAATGGCTATGCCAAATGACTTCTGATTAATTAACCAGCGGATAATAAATTTATTTTTTCTTTATTTTTATAACGTTAGAAAAGAAATCTATAGATTAAATTACAATTTTTTTGACTATTTAAAATGAAATTTTCCTCATTGAGGCATGAATTAATCATGTAATTTTTACAACCTGATCGGAAAAATTTCAGGTCTAGAAAAAGCTTTTCCTTTATATTTACACTGAAATAAACATATAAATTTGTTTTGTGAAATTACACATAAGCACTTGAATTTATGACTGTATTACCCATATCTCAGTCACTTTTAAGATTCATACTGAGAGGTAAACAGCATGCAAATGAGACAGGCAAAACCATTCAGTCATCAGTTCAAAAAAGACTGGGCATTGATGAGCTATTACGAACGGTTTGAACAGATAATCGCTTTGGTTTTATCAGTTGTTATCTCCGTTATTATTCTCATATCGCTATACCAACTGATACGAACTGTATTTGATTTGTTGATAATAGATGCTTTCAATCCACTGGAACATCAGGTGTTTCAAACAGTATTCGGCATGATCATGACATTGCTCATTGCAATGGAATTCAAACATTCCATTGTAAAGGTAGCTTTGCGTCAGGACAGCATTATTCAGGTTAAAACCGTCGTTTTAATTGCATTAATTGCTCTGTCACGTAAATTTGTGATTCTGGATCCAGAGGCCAATAGCCCTGCCAAGATTTCTGCGCTTGCCGGAGCAGCTGTCGCAATGGGAATTGTGTATTGGTTGCTACGGGATCGTGATGACAAGATCGGCAATCACCAGAAGGTTTAAACCCTGTCCTATTCGCCAGTCAGCAGTGCCATCCTGACTTTGCTGGCCAGCTCTTCACGCTTATAGGGTTTAGATAGGAGTAATACCCCTTTATCCAGTCGACCATGGTGAACAATAGAATTTTCGGTATAACCTGAAGTATATAAAACACGTAATGCTGGTCTCAGCTTCAAGGCGTGTTCAGCTATTTTTCGACCATTAAATCCCTCAGGCAAAACCACATCGGTTAATAGCAAATCAATCGACTGCTCGGATTCCAGAATATCCATTGCCTGTTTGCCATCGGCGGCTGACAATACGTCATACCCTAAAGCTTTCAATTGGGTTAGCACATATTCTCTTACCAACGGATCATCTTCAACGACTAAAATAGATTCATGACCAACCTGTAATGTATCGGAATCTTTTTTATTAACGGTCAGCTGGGCGGTTTTATCAATGGCGACCGGCAGGTATAACCTTACTGTTGTTCCCTGCCCGGGCTCAGAGTAGATATTAACGTGTCCGTTACTTTGTTTAATAAAGCCATAAACCATTGCCAGCCCTAAGCCGGTGCCCTTATCTTTTGATTTAGTGGTGTAAAAAGGCTCAAAGACCTTATCAATTTTGTCTGCATCTATCCCACAGCCAGAATCCGAAACGGCAAGCACAACGTAATCTCCCGCAGCGATGTCATGATGATGAGCATATTGTTCCGGTAGATGGGTATTTTCGGCTTCAATGACCAATTGTCCGCCTTTTGGCATTGCATCTTTTGCATTTAAGGCCAGATTAAGCAGAGCATTTTCAAACTGCCCCGCATCGACTAGTACATCCTTTAATGGCTCTTCAGCAATAAACTTGGTGCCAATTTCTTCACCAACAGCACGTTCCAATAAGGGCCACAGCTGATCGATTAGCGGTTTTATCTGTTCTGGTTTAGGGTCAAGCGGCTGTTTACGGGCAAAGGCTAGCAAACTGCGGGTTAACTCCGCACCACGATAGCCGGCTTGTAAAATCATATCCGCTAGCGGTTTCAATCTGCTGGAGTCTTCAAATGATTCTGTAAGGATTTGGGCATTACCAATAACCACTGTTAATAGATTATTGAAATCATGCGCCACCCCCCCAGTTAACTGCCCCACTGCTTCCAGCCGCTGCGATTGGCGCAGCCGATTTTCAAGCTCCATACGTTCAGAAATGTCCTGAAAAGCACCATGAACACCGGTAATGTTGCCTTCGTTGTCACGAAAAGCTTCACCAGAGGTACGAACCCAGACCGGTTCACCGGCAGAATTAAGAATTTGTAATTCCACATCATAGGGGATTCCAGACTGATAACAGTTCTTAAATAATGCCTCGATATGCGGTTGATGATCCGGAATATAAAATGCCAACCTTTCTTCAAATCTGGGGGAATATCCTTCTGGTTTACCATGGATTCTAGCGACCATATTCGACCAATTAATCTGTTTGGTCGACATATCTACAGACCAACCACCAAAGCGTGTGATTCTGCCCGCAATTTCTAATAATTCAGCCTGTTTTTTTAGCTCATTTTGTTGCTGAAGGATTTGTTGATGGAAACGATCCTTTTGATCCAAAAGCCCGTTAAAAGCCATGGATAATTCAGCCATTTCATCTTTGCCAAACACCTCAGCCCGGGCTTTATCGTCATCCTGCGAGATTCTGCTGATAGTATTGATAAGATTTCGGGTCGGCAGAGCAATGCGTTGGTAAATCATATTGAATGCCAATACACATAACACACCAAAGATTAATGTTGACATCATAAAAATAAACAAAATGCGATTAATGTGACTCTCGATAATTTGCTGATTTTCCAGCATTAACTGATCTATAGAGCTCTCAATTGCAATACCATGATCAGCAACCTGGTTGATTAGAAGTCTTGATCTTAATGGTAAGGACAATGGGTTCATCTGTGAGTTATTGATTATCGGATTATTATTCTCCGGCAGATACTGATAAGCATCCTCTACTGATTTAATCAACTGATCGATATGCCGCATCGCTCGGTGGGCATTAAATTTTCCTCGCTCCAGCTCTGAAAGATCGTTCTGGATTGTTCGAGCATCACTCAGAAAAACCTGCCACAGGTGATCGTCCGGTCGGAATATCACTAAATTATCACTGCCAACAGATAATGCATCAATTTTGTTATTTAGCGTTGTAAGCGAATTAAGTTCAAGCCGCATTGTTTCGACCTGATGATAACTCCATACACCTAAAGCGATTAAAAAAACTAATCCCAGCAGACAAGCCGTAATAAAAAAAATAGACGTTTGAACCAGCTTCATCACTGGTTTTCCTCAGAACGTATCATTGGGATTTTTACTAAATAAGGCTGTACTGCTTCTAATGGTTCGGGAGCAAACCAGGAGGTCACATCGATTGGTTTGTCTGCCCCGGGGAAATTATTAAGTTTTGCCCATTGAATATTTTGATGTAATTCTGAAATCAAAGACCAGTTTAAATTTAGCTGATGTAATCCTGGCAGGTAGTTTTGTCCCAGAATAGCATTCTGCCTTACGTCTGTAGTATACAAATCCATTACGACTTCTGTATCAGAGTGGATGAGATTGATGGCATCACCGTATGCCATTAACAATTGCTGACATTGTTGTGGCTTTTGTTCAGCCATTTGCCGACTCGTTATCAGAAGCCATTTTGCGGTATAAACATGACTACCCTCAACTTGTTGAAGCTGATCACCATATTCGGCAATAAAATGATTGGTCCATGGCTGCCAGGTTACAATCGCATCAACCTTCCCATCCATTAATGCCCTACCCAGTTCTGATATGGGTAAGTCAATGATGTCGATTTTTTTTGTATTTACTTGATAAAAAACAGAATAAATCCACCAAAGATATTCAGAATTTGTGCCTTTAACCAAGCCAATTCTTCCTCCCGTCAAATCCGTGACTGTCTGATTTTTTTTACCATTGGAGGTTGTAAGAATTTGATTCATCAGGGTGGAGTGCAAAAGGTTTCCGAGAATTACAGGTTCATTATCCTGTCTTTCATTTTTTGCATTTACCAGTTTATCCAACGTAAAAGCTGTTGGTGATACCAGGGCAAAGTCCACTTTCCCTGCACGCAAAGCTTCAAGACTTTGCTTACCTGAATGATTAAAGCTGACATCAACATCCAGCTGATATTTTTTGAATAACTGATTTTTACTGGCAACAAGGGTCGGTAAATCCCCTAAATAATTCACACCAGCCAATTTCAATGGGAGTTCGTCAGTATTCTCAGAACTACAAGCGACTAAAAATAAGACGAATAATATTAGTACTCTTTTCAGGCCCATCTTATTTTCCGTAATGAGTTCATATGCTTACAGTTATTATTGCGTACACAACGCTAAGAGCTTTAATTTATTTAAGGTATCTCAATAAATTAATCCTAATACTTTTTATACTCTTAAAGTCAAAATCTTGAAATCCCCTACTTATAAAAGCGAAGAAACCGTTCGTGACACATCCTCGGCGCCATGCAATATTTCCGTCATGACTGATGAAACAGCAGTAAGTTGTTCATTACTGTCCAGAGCCCGTTGTTTCACACTATCCATCTTTCGCGTGACTTCATGCGTAAGCTTACGGTTTTGCTTAACAACTTCTTTTATTTCCTCAGTGGACTCGCTGGTTCTCGACGCCAACTTTCTGACTTCATCAGCAACAACTGCAAAGCCCCGCCCCTGCTCACCCGCACGAGCAGCTTCAATGGCTGCATTTAATGCCAACAGATTTGTCTGTTCAGCAATGTCATTAATCGTTGAGACGATATTTTCAATATTTTTAGATTCATTATTCAGCTGTTCGATATTTGCTGAAGTTTCCGATACATCCTGCAGAATCGTGTTTGACATTTGCACGGAGGTATTCAGTAATTCAACACCATTTTTTGCTATTTGTGAGGTTTCCTCCGCAGTGGAAAATGACAGCTCAGCAGCACGCATAACCCTATCGTTGTATTCGATTCTCTGGGTGATATCACTGGCAAACTTGATGACTTTAACGACCTTACCTTGTTCATCAAACACAGGGTTATATGAAGCTTCTAACCAGATTGAATGCCCCGAAGCAGTTTTTCTCTGATATTTATCGGTAAAAAATTTTCCAGAACGGATATCCGACCAGAAACTGGGGTTTTCTTCGTAAAATTGATCAAAACAGAATATGCGATGGTGTTTACCAACCACTTCATTTAAAGAATAACCTACTACCGAAAGGAAATTATCATTAGCCGTTAATATTTCACCGTCTGGCGTAAATTCAATAATCGCCATTGAACGGTTTAAGGCATTAGATGCCGCTTCAAGATCACGCATTTTGTTATGTGAACGCGTCACATCTGAGGCAATTTTAAGAATAGCGGTAACTTTATTGTCTTTGTTGGTAATTGGAAAATATGACGCTTCTAACCATATTGTTTTGTCTGACTTGGTAAGTCTTTTGAACATACCGGATTGTTGTTTGCCTCGTGAGAGTCCGTCCCAGAATATTTTATATTCGGTAGAACGAATATAATCGTCATCGCATAAAACCTGATGATGTTTTCCTATCAGTTCTGACTTTTCATAACCAACAACGGATAAAAAGTTGTCATTTACATCTTCGATAATACCTTTACTATTAAATTGAATAGTCGCTACAGACTCCTGTATTGAATTTATAAGGCTGTAAATTTCATCATATTTAGCAGTTACCTCTGCTAAATCACTTATAAGTTTTTTATTAAACATCTTAAAGTAGCCCACTATTACCGAATAATCTTTATTATTATTTTCAACACAAAATAATCATTACTTTTTTGTGGAATTAAAGCGGATAGAGTGTGAAATTTATGTCAATAGCTGACTGGCTCTCCGGGATTTTTCCATAAATAGCGATCTCACAACCGAATCAATGATCTTTATAAATAAACTAAAACAGTTTGCCCGACACATGAACCTTCAGATCTCTGCTTTATTTCTGGCAAGCCAGGATCCGGCGGTTCCAAAAGTGGCTAAGTGGTTGGGTGTTGCGGTAGTAGCGTATGCATTAAGCCCGATTGATCTTATTCCGGATTTTATTCCGGTTATTGGTTATCTGGACGATTTGATTATTTTGCCTTTAGGAATTTACTTAGCCATCAAGCTGATACCGGAGGCCGTTTGGTCTGACTGTCTGGCTAAAGCTGAGTTACATCCCATTCAATTACCCAAAAATCGTTATGCAGCGGCTGTAATCATTGGCTGTTGGATACTATTTGCAGGCATGTGCAGTTATGCTGTTTGGTTTCTGATATCAAACTAATCAGATGTACAGCATCATCGTGGTCCTAACATATTTTCCGGCTGGATAAGTTCATCGAATGCTACTGCAGTGATCAAACCAGAGCGAACAGCCTCTTCCCGTAAAGTAGTGCCATGAGAATGCGCCTGTTGTGCAATCAAACTGGCGTTGTCATAACCGATTACCGGTGATAGGACCGTAACCAGCATCAGTGAGTTATTTAAAAACGCTTCGATTTGTGGCCGATCCGGCTCCAGCCCACGCAGACAATATTCCGTAAAACTGTTGATGACATCTTTCAATAATCTGATGGATTGTAACAATGAATAGATCATCAATGGTTTATAGGTATTCAGTTCTAATTGCCCCTGAGCACCAGCAAAGGTTATCGTTAGATGGTTTCCCATCACCTGGGCACATACCATCAGCATACTTTCACATTGGGTGGGATTCACTTTGCCCGGCATGATTGAGGAACCCGGCTCATTTTCGGGTAAATGCAGTTCGCCAATACCGCAGCGAGGGCCTGAACCCAATAATCGGGTATCAGCCGCTATTTTGTTCAGACTAACCGCCAGAGTGTTTAAAACACCCGACACATTGACCAGACCATCGTGAGCAGCCTGCAGCGAGAGCCTGTTGTCACTGGCAGTAAAAGGTAAGTCGGTATATTCGCTTAACTGTCTGGCAAAGTTTTCAGCAAATTTGGCTGAACTATTCAGTCCTGTTCCCACGGCTGTTCCACCTTGAGGAATAGCATAAAGTTCAGCTGTAGCCTGCTTCAACCGATCAATATTATTTTGTAATTGAGTCGCATAGGCCGAAAACTGCTGCCCCAAAGTTAATGGCGTAGCATCCTGCAGATGCGTTCGGCCGATTTTTATTATGGATTGCCATTGTTTCGAATGTTCGGCCATCACCTGCTGCATCTGTATCAGTGCCGGTAACAGCTGATATTGAATTTGCTCTAGCGTAGCAATATGCATTGCTGTCGAAAAACTATCGTTGGTGGATTGCCCCATATTGCAGTGATCATTGGGGTGCACCTGAATCGTCGAATTCAATCTCTGTGTCGCCAGATTGGCAATCACTTCATTCGCATTCATATGGGTTTGCGTACCCGAACCGGATTGCCAGATGGTTATTGGAAACTGCTGATCATGCTCGCCGTTGATCACTGCGAGGCTAGCCTCAGCTATTGCCAGACCAATCTGTTTTTCCAATTGCAGGCAATCAACATTCGCTAGGGCCGCACAGTGTTTCACTAACCCCAAGGCACGAATAAACTCACGAGGAAAGGTTTCACCACCAATGGCAAAATGTTTCATGGCCACCTGTGTTTGATGGCCCCAAAGTTCTTCAGCAGACATATAAACCAATCAGCTTTAACGCTTACTGCCGTAACTGAACATTAAGCTGATCAACTACCTCAGCCCAATCAGAATCAGAGGCTAGACATTCTTTAATAAAAGCTGATTGAGAGGGTGACCAGAAACTGGCATTTTCCAGTTTTTCATTTTCCTGCAGCGTATGGCTAGCCATAAATTGCTCAATGGCTGCTTCATTGCTTTCCAAACCCAGCTGCATAAAAAGATTTACCATCGTGTGTTGCGATGTATCCATAACAAAAACCTCGATTTTCAATGTTGTTCAAAGAGTTGACTGGAATTGAAGCGAGATAATTCATCAGAATTTGGCAAAAATCCTCACGCTACTTTATATGTTATATAGCAATCCTCATAAAGTTAATCGATTAACGTCAGCCATTCTTGGTAACTTGGCTTCGCCTGAGCATGTAAACCGGCCGTTCTAAACGCTTTTTCACTATCAATAATTTTGCCGTTATGCTCAAAAATATTATCATCAGCGTATAGTTGCGCCCATGTTTCAAGGTCCTGCGTTAACGTCTTCATTTTCATCCTTTCACTATCTTCGTGGAAAAATTCTATTATGTTATTTTGTTGCCAATTAATCGGTGATGATATTAGTGAGAGGATGTTTAATTTTTATGAATAATGGCTGTTCTGACCTCAATGTGTGAGCTTGCTCACATTTATTTCTCAAAGGAATGTTTGCATCATTTTTCATTTATCGGTGCCAACCAATGAACACCGCCAAGTTTACGTTGTTGTTGTAAATTCCACTGAGCACGTTGATACAGATGTTGTGCAGGTTTTGCTGGATGATACTTTATCGGGCTGGGCAAGGATGATGCCAGTAATGCCGCCTGTATTGGAGTCAGTTTCATTGCTGAGCGACCAAAGTGATATTGACTGGCGGCTTCCAGCCCAAACACCCCAGGCCCCCACTCCGCAATATTCAGATAAATCTCAAGAATTCGCTGTTTGCTCCAGCTGAGTTCAATCAGCAAGGTAAACCAGACTTCCAGACCTTTTCTGAACCAGCTGCGGCCAGTCCATAAATACATGTTTTTTGCCACCTGCTGACTGATGGTGCTGGCACCACGCAAGCCACCCCGGCGCTCTCGTTCTTTGAACGCCTGCTGAATCGCCTTAAGGTCAAACCCACTGTGTAACGGAAATTTCTGATCCTCAGAAGTCACGACAGCTAAAGCCGCATGTTTGGGTATCTCATCCCAACTGAGCCAGGTCTTGCGGAGTTGAAAGTCTTCAGTTGACGTTATCCAGCGGTCTGCCATCACCATGGTTATCGGTGGATTTATCCAGCGAAAAGGTAATACCAACAATGCACTCAACAGGACAAACGCCAATATCGTTAGCAGCAATAACTTTAAGAGAAAACGATATATTCGATGCACAGTTATTCCTAAGCAAAACAGGCATCCTCAGGATGCAAATCTGCACATAATGGGACGTTTGTTTGAGTCATGCAAGCTACTGTAAGCCAATACAAATTGACTCTCAGCTTATTCCAGCCTTCTTAATAACAACATAGGCGAAACGGTTAATACAGGTGTTAATTGCCAGCGTCCAAGTATGGCAAGAATCACTGCACTGAAAAAAGGCAGGCTTAACACAACTGGCCAATGCCAGCGAAATTCGCCATCAAACATACGATTTTGTAATGCCCACACGGCAACTTCAGCTGCCAGTACACCCAGAATACCGGCCAGAAAACCAATCAATGCAAACTCAATCGTTGTGGCTTTGACCAGTAATTTCTGTTGGCCACCCAGGGTACGTAATAAGGCGCCCTCACGCTGCCGCGCCGACATCGTTGCACTGACAACGGCTACCATCACAGCAATCGCTGCCAGTAAAATCATCAGTAATATCGCTTCTACCGCCTGTGTTACCTGACGAATAATTTGCTGGATACGTTCGATAATATGATCAATCTCCAGCACTGAAATGGTGGGAAACTGTCGCACAAAATCATTTAGTAACGCTTTATCCTGTTCAGCAAGGTAGAAGCTCGTCAGCGAGGTACTGGGTAATCCATCTATGGTGCCATTGGGCGGAAAGATGATGAAAAAGTTGGGCCGCATGCTGTCCCATTGCACACTGCGAATACTGGTGATGGTTGTGCTCACCTTTTCAGCCCCAACCGTAAAGCTCAGTTCATCACCCACCTCGACCCCAAGTGACTCAGCCAGTGATTGTTCAATCGATAGCCCTGTTGTTTCACCCGGCTTAAACCATTGCCCGGTAACGATTTGATTATCCTCTGGATAAGAATTTGATGTTGTCAGATTTAATTCACGACGCAATTCATCATCATCCTTATTTAACGCAACTTCCTGTGCAGGTTGCGCATTAATCTCTGTCAGTCTGCCACGAACAATAGGATATAGAGGACTGCGGTTTATCTGATGCTGTGAGAAAAAAGCTTCTACCTCATCAACTGATTCCGGTGCAATATTCAGCAGAAAATGATTTGGCGCATCCTCCGGTAACTGTGCCTGCCAGTCAGCCAGTAACGATGATCGCACCAGAACTAACGTAGCAGCCAGCATAATAGTCATCGAAAATACCGACATTTGTGACAAGGTCGCATTACGATGTCGATACAACGCAATCACCGCCAATCGCCAACCACCTTTTCCGGCTGGAAATCTGCGTAATAGCCAGATTAGCCCAGCACCGGCAACTGCCAGTGAAATAACTAACGCAACAACTGCCCCGAGTAATGCTGTTACCAGCTTGATATCATTGACATACACCCATAACAAACCAAAAATCACTAAGACAGCCAGCAACAAATCTTTGACTAAAGCGGCCTTGTCATTAGTTGGTAAACTACGAAACACTCGCATTGCCGGTGTATTACGTAAACGATCAATCGGTGGGAAGGCAAAGGCAAATAAAGCGGCTAAGGCAGTTAACACAGCTGGCCAAAGTTGCCAGAAATCCACTTCAAATTGTAACGGCTGGTCCATTAACTGTGCGGCCAGTGAAGCCAACAGCCAGGCAGCAGGTATGGCAAGCATTAAGCCAATAACAGTAGCCATCAGGCCCCATACAACTAAGCGCGATAAATATAATTTACGAATGCGTTTGCCAGTCAGTCCCATGGTTTTTAGTAACGCCACGCGATCCCGCTGGCTTAGGGCATATTGACGGCTGGCAACAGCTATTGCCACGACTGCAAGCAACACAGCCAGACTTCCGCCAAGTAATAAAAAGCCCTTTGCTTTTTCTAAAGATTCCCCCAGAGTTTCGCCTTGCCGAACATCCACCCAGCGGTAATTATCTGTTAAGCGTGATTCCAGCCATGCTTCAAAATCAGCCAGTTCGGTCGCACTACCGGCAAATAAACCACGATGCCGAACACGACTCCCAGGTTGTATTACCTCCGTTGCAGCCACATCATCCACATGCATCATCACCCTTGGTGCGAGAGAAGAAAGCCGAAAGCCACCATCCGGTTCACGCATAATCACGCCGGTCACTTCAAGGGAAGTGGCGCCAATTTCCAGCGCATCACCAGGCCGTAATTCCAATAAACGCATAAGCCGGGGGTTCAACCAGACTTCGCCGGGTTGAGGCCCAGAGGATGAATCTTGTCTCGGACTCTCCAGATCGGCTTGCCATTCAATTTCACCACGAAGTGGATAGGCATTATCAATCGCTTTGACGGCAACCAGTTGAAATTGGCTTTCGTTGGAAACCATAGTGCCAAACTCAATCATTCGGCCAACTTGAAGACCTTGCTTTTCTGCCTCTGCATACCAGGCATCTGGAATGGGAGCATTGGTTCGGCTATTTAACTGACGATCTGCCGCCAAAAAAGCACTGGCCGATGTCATTAATGTTCTTTGCAGATGCTCTGCAAAGGCATTTATGGTTGCCACAGTTGCCACAGCAATGATCATCGCCATTAACATGACTTTTACATTTCGCTCACGTAAATCCTGGGTGAACGAAATCACTTTAGCCGTTACGTTCATGCAGATAACACCTCTGCATTTTTTTCTGTTTTTTCATGCAGCACGCCTGCCTCAATAATGAAATATCGCTGACATCGCTCTGCCAGCTGTTGATCATGCGTCACCATCACCAGCGTTGTACCGTGCTCACTGTTCAGATTCATTAATAATTCAGTAATCGCCTCACCAGTTCGGGTGTCCAGATTACCGGTAGGTTCGTCTGCAAATAACACTTGAGGATTCACAGCAAAGGCTCTGGCGATGGCTACCCGTTGTTGTTCACCACCCGATAATTGTCGGGGGGTATGTTGCATCCGCTCGCCCAAACCGACCCGCTTAAGCAAGCTCTCTGCCTTTGACTTTACATTAGGTAGGCCAGCTAACTCTATGGGTAACATCACATTTTCAAGCGCAGATAATGTGGGTAACAATTGAAAAGACTGAAACACAAAGCCGACCCGTTGTGAACGCAAGCTGGCACGTTCATCTTCAGACAAAGCACTGATAAGATGTCCATCAAGACTTACTGTTCCACTGATCGGTAAATCCAGTCCTGCCAGTAACCCCAGTAATGTGGTTTTACCTGAACCGGAACGCCCGACAATGGCTGCAGACTCGCCTTTACGAATGTCCATATTGACTTGTTGTAAAATCGACAGTTTATCGGTGCCCAAATCAACCGAATGTGACAGATTTTGTACCTGTATCATGAAGTCTTTTGACGGAACCGGTTGTCTATCTGTGGACATACTTTCCTCACATAATTAATTGGCGGTTATGAAAACCTTATTACCTACACAAACATTGTTTATCTGGCTGTTTTTGGTTCTAGTCAGTTTCCAGTCACAAGCTGCTGAACCCCAGCGAAAAAACCTGTTAATTGTTGGCGACAGTCTCAGTGCAGCCTATGGCATCGACAGTGATGCCGCCTGGGTCGAGTTACTCAAAGAGCGCCTTGAACAGGAAACACCCGAAACCTGGAATGTAGCCAATGCCAGTATCAGTGGCGAAACAACCGACGGTGGTTTACGCAGATTACCGGATTTGCTGGACAATCATGATCCCGCTATCGTTGTGATTGAGTTGGGCGGTAATGACGGGTTACGCGGTTTCCCACCCGATGTCATTCGAACTAATCTGGCCAAAATGATTCAGTTATCCCAACAGCATGGTGCCGAAGTATTATTGGTAGGCATCGAAATTCCACCTAATTATGGTCAACCTTATACCACAGCGTTTGCCAATGTTTTTTCCAGTCTTGCAGAAGAATATAATCTCGCATTCCTGCCCTTTTTCCTTGCTGATGTATATGATGGCGAGGCCATGATGCAGGCTGATGGAATCCATCCTACGGCAAAAGCTCAGCCACAGTTACTCGACAATATCTGGACCGAATTACTGGCATTACTTGAATAGCATGTAATCACTAATTTCCTTAAACGCATTATCAGACCTCATCAACAGACAATTGTTGCCTGATGAACCGATTAATTATGTACTTTCAAAAATACAAGATTACAGATGATTAAAGCCATCATTTTTGATATGGACGGCGTTTTGATTGATTCCGAGGAAATATGGGATCACGCTGAAAAAACCGTTTTTTCCAGTTATGGCATTTCGGTTACGGAAACGGATCAGTTACTGACTCGCAATATGAATATGTTGGAAGTTTCTAAGTATTGGTCAGCAAAAGCGCACAGACCATTTTCACTGGAAACCTCGCAGCAGCAAGTCATTGAACACGTCTGTCAGCAAATCCAAAAAAAGCCCCTTGCCATGCAAGGTGCACTCAACTTACTGAAACACATTCAGCTCAGCAATCTACCAATCGGACTGGCCACCAATGCACCAAAACAGGTTTGTAGTACAGTGCTGAGTTGTCTGGAAATCGAAACCTTTTTCAACTCGATTCAAACTGCCGATGATGTGGAAAACACCAAACCTCATCCGGAAATTTATTTGAAAAGTGCAGAAAACCTACAAGTGGAACCACATCATTGCCTGGTATTTGAGGACTCCCCTACCGGCGTCAAAGCGGCCCATGAAGCGGGTATGCAGGTTATCTATGTAAACCCAAGGCGAATGGCTGATGCTTCGATCCTTACTATTATTCGCTCTGCATTAAATTCACTTGACCAGTTTTCCTGGTCTGATCAACAGTTTTTTGGCTTGGAAAACGCATAAAAAGTACTAAAGACTGGGACATTGCAGTAAGAATAATTCAGCAAACAACTAGCTGAAAATTACGCCATGGAAGCAATGGTTTTTCGAAAACGACTTAATGATAAACCAAATAGAACGCCCCCCAACAAAATCAAAACAAGAAACTGTGGCCAGACCTCGGTAAAACCTGCTCCTCGATACAAAATGGATTGTGCCAACATGACAAAATGGGTATCTGGGGCCAGTAACATAATGTACTGAATAATATCCGGCATACTTTCCCGGGGTGTGCTGGCCCCTGACAGTACTTGTAACGGTAATAGAATCATTACCAACAATAAGCCGAATTGAGGCATTGAACGGGCAACCGTGCCCAGAAAGATGCCTAGTGAAGTGGTCGCAAACAAGTGAAACAATGTGCCCAGTAAAAACAGCCAGACCGATCCCTGTATGGGTACGGCTAACCATGTCTGAACCACCAGCCATAAAGACAATGCTGTTGCTGTGATAACCACTAAAGCCATGGCCCAGACCTTACTGGCCATGATTTCAAAGGGTGTAACAGGCATGACCAGTAAATGCTCAAGCGTGCCATGCTCACGCTCTCTGATAAGCGCTGCTCCGGTTAAAATTATCGATAACATGGTGATGTTATTGATAACCTCCATTACCGCCCCAAACCACTGGCTATTCAATTCCGGATTAAATTTTGCGCGTAACACCAAATCAACTGGTGTCACGCTCTCCTGCCGATGTCGTTTTACAAAGGCGTCAATCTCACCGCTGACGATAGACTGCACATAATTATTACCGGTAAACGCCTGTCCCATACGGGTTGCATCAATATTTAGCTGAATAACGGGTTGATGACCAGCCAGTAAATCACGTTGAAAATTTGATGGAATATGCAAGGCAAATGTATCAATTCCCATATCCATCCGGGCATCAATCTCATGCTGCTCAATCAGCACAGGAGGCAAAAAATAGGGTGGATAAAAGGCATCTACAATGCGCATGGATAAAGGGGAGCGATCATCGTCCACAATCGCTATAGGCGCGTTATTCAAGGAATCAATCATTGCGGTAGCCGCCGCATAAATCGACAAACTGAACGCGTAAACGATAAAGATCATCAATACCGGATCACGTAATAAACTACGCATTTCTTTGACACCCAGATGCAGTATATTGCTGATGGCCATTTATCGTTCCTGCTTTTTCAACAGCATAACGCCGATCAGCATTAATACCGGGACAGCAATAAATAATGCGTTAAATGCGGAGTGCAGATCCGAATAAGACAGTCCTTTGGAAAACACGCCTCGGGAGATAGTTAAAAAATGCGTGGCAGGATAAACCTCACCAATCCATCGGCCCAGGCCTTGCATTGATGACACTGGATCAATCATGCCCGAGAATTGCACTGCCGGAATCAACGTTAATAACGCGGTACCAAATAACGCCGCAATCTGACTACGAGTGAAGGCTGAAATCAACAAGCCCAGTGAGGTAGCACAAACTACATAGAGCAATGCTGCAAATGTCAGAGTGAGAAAACTTCCGGTAAGCGGCACCTGAAAGATAAATACCGCAAACAACACCAACAATACGAAATTCAACATGCCCAGCACGATGTATGGCAATTGCTTGCCGAGTAGAAATTCCAAACGACTTACCGGCGTGACATACAGATTCACGATCGAACCCAGCTCTTTTTCCCGCACTACCGACAATGCCGTCAACATCGATAAAATCAGCATTAGCAACAGTGGAATCATCGCCGGTACCATTGCCACCAGACTTTTCACATCGGGGTTATAACGAAAGCGTGCTTCAATGGTGGCAGGTTGTGCCGTGACAGACGATCCCAGTATTTCCCTTGATTTCATAGTCAGCCAATGACTATGCATTCCCTGCACATAACCACGAATATTCTCACCTCGTGTCGGCATTGAGCCATCAATCCAGGCGCCAATTTCCACCGGTCTGCCTCGAGCCAGATCCCGGCCAAATCCATACGGGATCTCAATTGCCAGGCTGAGTTCGCCGGACTGCATTCGCTGCTCTATTTCGGCATGGCTATATAATGCAGGTTGTTCAATAAAATAACGTGATCCTGATAAATTAAGCGTGTAATCACGGCTGGTCGCTGATTGATCAGCATCAAGCACCGCAAATTTAAGATCTTCTACATCCAGACTGATACCGTAGCCCACCACAAACATCAGCAATAATGTGCCCAGCATTGCCATGGTTAATCTGATGGGGTCTCTAACTAATTCAAGTGTTTCACGTCGAGTGTAACTGTATAAGCGGCGTAGACTAAAGCCTGTGAGCGAAGCAGATGGGGCATCATTTTTAGTATTGGTTTTTATTGATTTTTTAATACCATCATCTGTCATCGGCAGATTTTCCTGGCGCCGTACTTCCTCCTGCAAATAATCGACAAAAGCATCTTCTAATGTGGCGGCATTTCTGGCTTTTATTAAATTCTCCGGCGTATCAGTCACCAACACCCGTCCCGCATGCATCAATGAAATCCGGTCGCAACGCTCCGCTTCGTTCATAAAATGCGTTGAAATAAAAATGGTTACCCCATCCTGCCGAGCCAGGTCCACCATGATTTGCCAGAACACATCACGTGCAATCGGATCAACTCCCGAAGTCGGTTCATCGAGAATCAACATTTCCGGTCCATGGATCATGGCTACGGCAAGTGACAATCGCTGTCTTTGGCCAAGGGGCAAAGCATCCGGCAAACTATCCAATACCGCTTCAAGTTCAAATCGTTTTGCCATCTCGTCTATTCTGACTGCAATGCTATGCGGGGACAGTTTGAATAATCGTGCATGCAAATCCAGATTCTGCTTTACTGTCAGTTCACCGTATAACGAGAATGACTGCGTCATATATCCCACTCGTTGACGGGTACTCAGATCATGTGGATCAATGGTTTTGCCAAATAACCTGGCCTGTCCTTCAGAAGCCGCCAACAGCCCTGTCAACATTTTCATCGTAGTGGTTTTGCCACAACCATTGGAGCCGAGAAAACCAAAAATCTCACCTCGTGGGATACGAAAACTCACCTGATCTACGGCGGTGAAATGACCAAAACGCATGGTGAGATTATCCGCCTCAATGGCAAATTCATCTTGAACAGACTCTTCGCGCGAGGAGATAACAACAGGTTGATGTCGCTGGCGTTGTTCTTCTGGTAACAACGCTATAAAAGCAGATTCCAGCGAGCTGGTAGATGTGTGCTCAAGTATTTGTTGTGGCGTGCCTGTGGTGAGCACCTTCCCCTGATTCATTGCCACTAACCAGTCAAAGTCTGCGGCCTCCTCCATATACGCAGTTGCCACCAGAACACTCATTCCCGGATTATCACTTCGAATTCGGTTAATCAGTGACCAGAATTGGCGTCGTGATAATGGATCCACGCCGGTAGTAGGTTCATCCAGAATGAGTAAATCCGGGTCATGAATCAGCGCACAACATAAACCCAGTTTTTGCTTCATACCGCCGGATAATTTACCCGCGGGCCGTTCAGCGAATGCTGTCAGACCAGTAGCTTCCAGCAATTCGTTGATGCGTTGTTCACGCTCAAGTCGATCATGACCGAATAAACGGCCAAAAAAATCCACATTTTCAAATACGGAGAGTGTGTGATACAGGTTTTTGCCAAGCCCTTGAGGCATATAGGCAATGCGTGGACAAACTGTTTGCCGGTGCTGTTGTTTTCGCATGTCACCACCCAGCACTTCAATAGTGCCCTGCTGAATGGCGTGTGCACCAGAAATCAATGAAAATAAGCTGGATTTCCCCACCCCATCTGGCCCGATAATACCGACCATGCGCCCTGCCGGAATATCGAGACTCAGATCATTTAAAGCTTGCGTTTTACCGTAACAAAGACTGACATTTTTCAGCACCGCCACCAGGCGTTTGTCATTCGACTCTGACAATGCCACGGCTGCCATCAAGGAATCCTCACTGCCAGATGTTCTGGCCATTCTCCCTGGGAATCTTCAAGAACATATGCGACACCCGGAAGGCCGGTTTTCACACGCAATATATAGGTATCCAATAGATCCTGCGGGATCTGGGCACGCACTCTAAACATCAATTTTTCCCGCTCAGTCGCGGTTTCGACGGTTTTGGGTGTGAACTGTGCGACATCGGCCACAAAAGATACTTTAGCTGGAAAGACGTAATCGGGTGCGGCATCAAGAATAATTCTGACATCGGTTCCTAAGGCTAAACGGCCTGCACTGAGGGTGGGTAAAAAGAAAGTCATATACACATCCCGCAGATCGACCAAATTCAACACGCGTCCACCAGCGGCAATGACTTCGCCAGGTTGGGCAATACGATACTGTACCCGACCATCACGGACAGCTTTAAGCTCACTATCAGAAATATCAGCTTGAATACGATCAATACTGGCTTGTGCACCTAATAAGGCCGATTCTGCTCCAGCCATTTGAGCTCGGGCCGTGACAATGGCAGCATCTGCAGCGGCTACCTGAGCCTTTGAGGCACTGACCGCAGCTACCGCACTTTGTTGACGGGCAAAATCATCATCGGCTTCCTGTTGAGAAGTTGCTCCACGTCCAGCCAACGACGAAGACCGTTCATAACGCTTACGAGCCACATTTAATTCAGCCTCACGCTGGGCAACCAGGGCTAATGCAGCCTGTTTTTCTGCTTCGCGCTGTACCAATTGACTATTGGCGATAGCAACAGAGCTCTCAGCTTGATGAAATAATGCCTGGGCCTCTCGTAACTGGGCCATCAGGTTTTCTGTATCCATCCGGGCCACTACCTGGCCCGTGGTGACAAAATCACCTTCTCGAACCAAAATATCCTGTATACGCCCTGCGGTTTTGGCAGCTACATCGATTTCAGTCGCTTCAATTCTGCCGTTGCCATAAACCAGACCGGCATTAGGATCCGGTGCCAAATAAAAACGCCATACAAGAAAAATGGATAAGACAATTATTGCCACAAGCATTAACGCACGAAGCAATTGAGTATTTCGGTTAAGTGGCATCCGTTTTCCCTTATACAAAGAAATTTGCCAAATCGGCGCAACCGGCCAGAAATGTTTTTTAAAGCGGCATTGCCATTTCAGATTATTTGAGGAAGCATTGGAGATTATGGAGTTGCAAAACCCTATATAAATCGCCTAAAGCATGTGGCTGTTTGATTTAAGTTTACAACAGCCAAGCATAATTAAAGCATAGAACATGAATTAACTTAGCAGCTTTTGATGCAGATCAAATGAATTTAGCCACCGAAAAATTATTGATGTTGTTCACACCCTTGGAAAACCTGTTGTTCCACTTTTTCTTCGGCTAACTCATCCGGGAAGGTGTAAGCAAGATTGATCGCCAGATCTACTACCCGCAAGAACTCATCATTTGCAAATTCCGGGCGCATCGTTTGCAGAACTTCCTGTTTGGATTTTCCAGCTTGTTTGTGATGGTAATAATCGCCTGTGAGATTGGCAATAAGCTCACACTGTTTATTATCTGTAGTCTCATCGGCATGAAGCGGCAAGCTAAAAAGTGCCAGGATGGGCAAAGCCAGAATAATGTGTGTTTTCATCGGCAGCTCTTTGATTTGTGTATGTCACTTATGACTCTCGATAAAACATTAAAATCCACTACCTGATAAATATTTAAGATTGTCAAAAAAAAACGGCCTGAAACGGCCGTCTTTTATTAATTAATTGTGTTAGGTCATTTAAGGCTGAGGCGTATTAAAAATTTTCACAATCTGACCGTTTTTAATTACCACATGTGTTTCCTGATGTTCCACTACGCGATATAACCATTTTTCGAAATAATCATTTTCTTCGTCGGAATCCGCCACTTTTCTTAAGACTGGGCGGGTATGTTTGCTGATAAAGGCAGGTTCCCAGAATTGACCACAGATAGCTTTAATATCGTCCGTGCTCATACCGATAGTTATATTGTTAGCACCACATGCCATGCTTTCTTCATGTGATGAAGCACTGCCTGCAAATACACTGCCAGAAAATAGTAGCGCCGTCATTGGCACTAGAAGGGTTGATAATTGCATAACTTTCCTCATACCACAGCCACTGGTTTTAATGAATTCGGGACAATATGCGACCTTAAGGTACAGTTCGTCAACCGGTGTGTTTCATAAAAATCAAAAAACATCTATTTATTCACGAATTTTGGGGTGAGTTTGCACCAGCAACATGGCATTACTAAGCAAGAACAGTTGAATTTTCCCTGTCTCAGATGTTTATACTGACCATCAAACATCTTTCAGGAATGTTATTGCAATGCCGTCAAAACCTATTTATATCAACTATGCTGGTCCTATCCTCCTCGCAACATCCCTTCTTAATAAAGGCACAGCATTCAGTGAAGCAGAACGGCAACAATTTAACTTAAAAGGCTTGATACCCCAACGATTTGAAACGATTGAACAGCAGGCTGAACGTGCCTATCAGCAATATTCCAGTTTTGTCGAGCCGATTAACAAGCATATTTATCTGCGTACTATTCAGGACAATAACGAAACGCTGTTTTACTTCCTGCTGGAACAGCATCTGCAGGAAATGATGCCGATAATCTACACGCCCACGGTAGGTGATGCGTGTGAACGTTTTTCGCAAATCTATCGTCGGGCACGTGGCCTGTTTATTTCCTATCCTGATCGTCACCAGATTGATGAAATCCTGCTCAATGCTACCAAACGCAATGTAAAAGTCATTGTAGTTACTGATGGCAGCCGGATTCTTGGCTTGGGTGATCAAGGTGTTGGCGGGATGGGGATTCCGATTGGAAAGCTTTCTTTGTACACCGTTTGTGGTGGAATCAGCCCGGCCTATACCCTGCCCATCATGCTGGATGTCGGCACTGATAATCCGCATTTATTGGATAGCCCTCAATATATCGGTTGGCAACATCCACGTATTGATGCTCAGCAATATGATGAATTTATGGAACTGTTCATTGCAGCTATCAAAAAACGCTGGCCAAATGCGCTGTTACAGTTTGAAGATTTTGAGCAACGCAAAGCCTTGCCATTATTAACTCGATATCGTGATGAACTTTGCTGTTTCAATGACGATATTCAAGGAACCGCCGCGGTGACTGTTGGATCACTGTTGGCCGCCTGTCGTGCCAAACAACAAACGCTATCCGAGCAAACGATTGTATTTGTTGGAGCCGGTTCAGCAGGCTGTGGCATAGCCGAACAAATTGTGGCTCAGATGATGACTGAAGGCACTAGCGAAGGGGATGCCCGCCAGCGAATTTTTATGATTGATCGGCCGGGACTGTTGACCCAATCATTACCTGGCCTGCCGGATTTTCAACAAAAACTGGCTCAGCTGGATCTGGTGTGTGCTACCTGGAATATTTCAGGCATTAATGCCAACTTGGCTGAAGTAATTGATCATGCACATCCCACGGTATTAATTGGTGTGTCCGGACAGACCGGCATATTTACAGAAAACATCATCAAAACCATGTATTCACATTGTCCAAAACCGATTATTTTTCCATTAAGTAATCCTTCCAAACAAATTGAAGCCCAACCCCAACAGCTTATTGAATGGACCGATGGCAATGCGCTTATTGCGACTGGCAGCCCTTTTATGCCTGTTGCTTATAAAGGCAAGATTTATCCTATTGCCCAATGCAATAACAGTTATATATTCCCGGGTCTCGGCCTTGCCGTCGTTGCTGCCGGAATAGAACGAATTACCGATGATATGTTGATGACTGCCAGTGAAGTGCTGGCTGCGGCATCGCCACTCGCTACCAGTGGTCACCAGGAACTTCTCCCTCCGTTAACAGATACAGCAGATCTGAGTAAAAAGATTGCCTTCGCCGTAGCCAAACTGGCTCAGCAAAAACAACTTGCCCCAGAAATTACCGATAGTGCTTTATTACAGGCGATTGAAGATAACTTCTGGCTGCCACGTTATCGTGAGTATCAGCGGGTGAATGTGTAATTAACACGCATAAAAAACGGCTTGCAGTTATTACTGCAAGCCGTTTCGAACTGATTAATTGTGTTTAGAAATCCATCGTTGCACTTAATGTGACGGTACGAGGAGCACCTAGAACCAAGTATCCTTGCCCTTCATAGCCACCTACCGATGCCCAATAATCACGATCGAACAAATTGTTTACGCGTGCACGTAATGTTAAATCCTGATTGCCTAACTGCAACAAATAACGTGCCCCAATATCCACGGTAGTCCAATCATCGACTTTCAGCGTATTCGCCGCATCAGCGTAACGTGAGCCGGTATAATTCACTCGGCTATCCACGGCTAAACCAGCAACTGTAGGTATTTCCCACTCAGCTCCAATAGTGGCTTGCCATTCAGCAACACCAATTACCCGATTACCATCAAAAGTCTCATCACCTGTATCTTTCTGTTCGGCATCCAGCCAAGTAACACCACCTAATAATTTCACATCATCAGTTGCCATACCGTACATGGTTAATTCAACACCTTGATGTTGATCTTCACCAGACTGCTCTACAACGCCGTTATTATTAATGGCGCGAGGTTTATCGGTAGTGAAGTAAGCCAGTCCAAGTCCAAGCGTATCTGTTTGATATTTCAAACCAACTTCATATTGCTCAGCAACGTAAGGTTCCAAAGATTCCAGATACCCCAAGCCCGTATCGACAGACTCACCCTGTCTTAAACTTTCAATGTAGTTAGAATATAAAGAGACTTGATTTGTCAGTTTAAAAACAATGCCAACTGAAGGAGTAATTTCGCTTTCTTCATAAAAAGTTCGTTCACTTGTGTTGTATGCATAGTCCTCAACTTTAATAGATTGATGTCTTGCCCCTAGCGTCAGCAATATTTGGTCATTAAAAAAGGATAAAGTATCGCCAATAGCAAAACTGTTAAATTTAGTTCTAGCATTTAACGAGGGGGAATCAAGTTCATTTCCTGAAAAAGTCCCATTACCAAAAAGGAATGCTGGCTGGTCAATATATTGTGGATTATAAAGATTAGTAGCAAATTCCCCATCACCAAACTCACCTATGTATGCATTTTTCTTTTCTAGCTGAAAGTAAGAATAAGCAACTACCCAGTCATGACCAATCGACCCAGTATTAAAATTCCCACTAAATCCAAATTCACCTGTATCAACACGATCTTCTCGGGTATTGTCAAACCTACCCATTAAACCGTCTCCACTCTCAGCATCAGTGATTTCAATATTTGCTAATGAGTTTGCTTCATCACTACGACGCATGCCATAGGCAGCCCAAGCTGTTACATTATCATTAAGGTCGTACTCGGCTCGGAATGTACCAAAATAATTTTTTTCATTTGAATATGACCATGGTTGAGCCCAGTTATCGCTTGCGTCCGGTGCCGAGGGTATATCTGAAAGTCCAGAAACAGTAACATTTGTTCTCGTTTCATCTAATTGATGATTCTGATATCCCATATCTGCTGAAAGACGTAATCTATCTCCCTGCCAATCTAAACCAACATTAAATAAATTCAGTTCTGATTCTTCATCGTCGACTGATGTTCCCCCATTTCGATGGGCCGCATTTACCCGTACACCAAATTCATCATTTTCACCAAACCGTCTGGCAACATCAGCAGAAACATTCGCTTGACTGCCACTATCAAACCCAACCGTAACGCGATTCAAATCATAATTTGGTGCACGTTTTGGTAATAGATTGATAGCCCCACCAATGCCTCCTCCGTTTGGATTAGCGCCGGTTAAGAATGAGGAAGCACCTCGCAACACTTCTACTCGCTCAAACAGTTCGGTTGCAATATATTGTCTAGGGAGTAATGAATATAGTCCGTTGTAAGCGATATCATCAGAATTCAGGATAAAGCCACGGATAAAATAAGATTCCTGAAAATTGCCAAAACCTCTCGCCACCCGAACGGTGGGATCATTTTGCAGAACCTCACCGACACTTCGCGCCTGTCGATCCTGAATAAACTCATTGGTATAGCTGGTTATACTAAATGGAGTGTCGAGATTATCTTTTGTACCCAGAATGCCCGCACGTCCACCTTCAGCAACTTGGCCACCTGCAAATTTGGGAGATAAACCTTCAGCAGACGCATCCGCACTGGCCGTGACTGTAATCGATTCCAATTCTGCTGAATCAGTTTCGGTTTCGGCAGCAGATACTGCGTGTGAAGCTAACAAGGCTAAGCTGATAGATATCGCAAGCGGCGATAGTTTAATTCGCATGAACTTTCTCCGGTGAAGAAAAAGAAAAAATCATATGCTACGCATCGACCAGCTTAATGTAAATACAAATCGTTGTCATTTAGATACAAATGACACATATATTTTTATGTCGGAAACATCCAGTTCAACGTATTCCCCTCAGTTTTGCTATTATTTGCCGGTCAAATACTGACATGTCGCTGTGTTATCGCGCATGGTCGACAAAAAAAGCAATGGTTATGTCGCATGACGGGCCATGATTGACCCTTTTTAAATTCAGGATTTTTATGCCAGAGATTATTATTGAAAAAAACCCTTCTGAAGCCCGCTTGCAGGAACTGGGCGTGTCCGGTTGGGAAATTTGGGATTGTCCAGTAACCGAATTCCGTTTGGATTTTGATGAAACCGAAAAAGCTTACATTCTTGAAGGTGAAATTGTTGTCACACCAGATGGTGGCCAACCAGTCACAATCGTTCCTGGTGATTATGCAATTTTCCCAACAGGCTTAAAAAGCATGTGGCAAGTGACCAAACAGCTGAAAAAGCATTACAGCTACGATTAGTAATACTTAAAGGCATCTTCGGATGCCTTTTTTACTTTTACAGTTCTCACAACTTTTCGCCAAGCTATCTGTCATTAGACATTGAGTACTCATAACACTGGAGATTTTATGAAAGTCATCGCTTTTGCAACCAGCAATAGTCAACAATCTATCAATAAGCAATTAGTTACTTATGCAGCGAGTCTGCTTGAGAATGCTGATGTAGAAGTGCTGGATCTGAATGATTATGAACTCCCACTGTTTAGCGTTGATATTGAAAAAGAAATTGGTCAGCCCGCATTGGCTCAAGCCTTTCTGAATAAACTGGGCAATGCCGATGCCTTAGTTATTTCTCTTGCAGAACATAATGGCAACTATTCAGCGGCATGGAAAAACCTGTTTGACTGGTGTACACGAATCGAACAAAAAGTCTTTCAGAAAAAACCAACTGTTCTGTTATCAACCTCTCCCGGTGAACGAGGCGGTGCCACAGTAATGGAAATTGCACTCAATTCAATGCCCCGCTTTGCTGCGGAAATAAAAGGTAATATGTCACTTCCCTCTTTTTTCGATAATTTTGATACTGAGAGCGGGAAAGTTATTCACGCTGAATTTGACAAACAATTGCAAGAAACGATGAAACAATTAACACAATAGTATATTGTCACAATTTAGAAATATGGTTGCAGTATAGTTAAAAAATTTGTCGATATGCTTTTGAATTATTTTTTGTTTAAGGATCTCACATGAACGACTCGATAGCATTGTTGGATTTAAAGAAAAAGTCCCAAAAACTGCTGAATAAAATCAGCGAACAAGCTTCCGTCAATAGCGAAAGAGCCAAGGCTTTATTGCTCTTATCTGAAGGTGCAACTCAAGAAGAAGCTGCTGAAAAGACTGCTTTGAGTGTAGGTCAGGTTCGTTATTGGCTGGGCAGATACCGTGCAAACGGTATGAATTGTTTTCCGGAGCCAATTAAAATCAGTAAAGAAACTGAAAAAAAAGCTTCTACCAATAAAGATAAACAAAAGACAAAAAAATCGAAGGTCAAAGACGGTAAAACTAAAAAAACGGATAAAAAGAAAAGTAAAAAAACCAAATCTAAATAATGTAAAACGCACGTTTACGATTTATGGCTCTATAGCGCTACGGCCTCTGCCACGTTGTGACATATTTATTATCGCCATCTATAAATAAATCCTGTGAGCTTACTACTGTCTGCTATTGTTCTGTATGACAAAAAACATAACTAACCTCAGATCTGCATAAGCGCGCCCTTTTCATTCCTGTTCAACTTGATAGAAGGCTTCTTGGGTTGGAAGGTATAAGCCACCAATCCAGCCATGAGGTGGACCATAAAGCTGACAGGGCTGCGGTGCCGTGAGTGTTCGATTTGAGAAATATTCTTCAATTGGTCAAATATTGTTTCAATCACATAGCGTTTTCTCAACATCAACCGGTCCCATAACGTCATCAGTTGCGGTTTCATATTCTTGCGAATGCCGGTGACCAGCTTAATGCCTTGTTCGGCTAATGACTCTTTAAGTGTTTGAGACAGATAACCTTTATCGCCATACAAGGTGCCCCATAGCTGTTTGACCATGTCCGGTATGGGCTTGCGGTCATCAATATTGGCCGTTGTGATTTTTACTGAAAGTATTTCACCTTGTTCGTTCACTAACAGGTGTAGCTTGAAGCCATAAAACCAGCCCATGGTGCCCTTGCCTCGCTCTGCAACACCGCTAAAGACACGGTTTCGAGGAATGCGAATGTTGTGGCATACCGCCAGTTTGGTTGAATCAACAAAGGCGATGCCGGTTGGTTTGCCGTAACGTTGTGTCATAAAGGCACACAGGGGAACCAGCACACTTTGCAGCAGTTTCAACATGCGGGTATAGCTAACCAGTTGGGGGAAAGCTTGCTTCAAGTGCTTCCGGGCATAGTGTGTATAAAAGGTCTTGAAGTCTCTGAAGCGGAGCTGGTGAAATAAAATCAGAATAGTGATGACTTCACTTTCCGACAACTTGCCAGGCTTGTTCCGGCATTTATCTCCGGCTGCTATCTGCTGGTGTTGCCAGGCCGGGATAAATCTTTGGCAAAAATCATCGACTTCGCAATACATTTTCTCTAAATTGTACATACTTGAGCCCTTTCGTTTCTCGTTTTTGGTCAAACGATTCGATCGTGGCTCAGGCTTTTAGTTCCTCTTTTCTTATGCGCAGCTCAGGTTAACTACATTATGTCTAGAAATGCGTCATATTATAGTCCTCAACAGCCTAGAAATTTTTATCCCCTTTCCCCCCATAATTATGCGGCGTTAGGATCTGTTGAACATGGCATCGCTTGCAACAATGGTTACGATGAAAGATATACCCCCATTGATAATCGAAGCGCAAAGCAAAGTGATGCCTTTCAGCCAACTCCCATGATGCTGGTTTTATCCGTCCCACTGCTGCAAGTGATTTATGTAGAAAAACAACACATCATTATTTCTGCTTTGTCAGGTGACAAAAAAATAATCCCAGAAGTAAAAGAAAAAAATAGACTGGTTGATAATATTTTCTAAAGATTTGGATTAATTTGTCGACAACATTGCTGTAAATCAACCTTGCCGGAATAACTGTCGCGTATAGCTGACAGATATTTGACATTGCGGTTTTTGAGGACATTATATGAACATCCACAGTATTCGCACCAAAAGCTCTTTACCCGTAATGGTTATGGGGTTAACGATTATTATTGTCATCTCGATGTTTTGGTGGATGATGTCCCTACAAGATCGACTGATTGAAATACAAGCGCGTAGTTTTATGCCCGCAAGTGAAGTCATTCTCAATGCCGATCGTGACTTGTATCAAGCTAAACTTGCTCAACTTAATATTCTTTCCGGAGGGTCGGACAGTACCCAACAGGAAACTGATCGCCAGGAAAATATTCAACAAGTCTCAGCACGCTATGCTGATTACCGAGAATATCTGCAAGATTTCCCCGAAGTAGCCGGTGATCCCACTATATTCGATCAAGCTTACCGCAACTGGGTTGCTTCCTCCGATGCCCTTATTGAAGGCTTTAATAATCGCCAGTCACTCAACGCTCTTGAAGAAACAGAAGAACAAAGGTTTGCTGAGTTACGAGATATTCTCGATAAATCAGGTGAGGCAGTGATTAGTGGGTTCGAAGCTATCGAACAAAAATTGGAAGCTGATATAAAAACAAAAATGACGATCACTTTTATAGCTGTTGCTATTGTCTTACTGATTGCCTTAACGTTCAGCTATCTGATACCCAAAAAATTGACTAACGATATTAATTATTTGGTAAAAAGAATTAATGAAATTGCCTCGGGTGATGGTGATCTCACTGCTAGAATAGATGTGTCGTCTAAAGATGAATTCGGTAATCTGGCTCAGGCGTTTAATGTTTTTGTCTCCAACCTGCAGGATCTGATTAAAAATATTCTGTCCCAGGTTGCGAACCTCGGCAATCTCACTGCCAGTCTGTCAGATGCGTCAGTTCATACCAAAGAAATTAACGATAAACTTAATTTATCGACAGAATCCATTGTGAGTGCTGTTCATGAAATGACACTGGCCAACAAAGAAATGGCTCAGGTTGCAACCAATTCAGCTTCTGAGGCAGATCAAACTGCTGGTTTGGCTGATCGTGGTATGGCGGTTGTCAGAACCTCGAATGAAAAAATCGCTGCGTTGATCCGTAATATGGATTTGGTATTGAACTCCTCTCAGGAGCTTGAAACCAACTCAAATAATATCGTTACTGTTTTGGAAGTTATTCGTGGCGTGGCCGAACAAACTAATTTGCTGGCACTGAATGCTGCCATTGAAGCCGCTCGGGCAGGTGAACACGGTCGAGGCTTTGCTGTCGTGGCAGATGAGGTCAGAACTCTGGCAACCCGTACACAGCAGAGCACCAATGATATAGATGAAATTATTCAGAAATTACAATTGTCTGTCAGTGCTTCCGCGAAGGCTATTTCTGAAGGTAAGGTAAATGCTGATGAAACAGCGAATACCTTTGTTGAAGCCGATACAGTTTTCCACGAAATTCAGCAGTCCTCTAACCGGGTAAATGATATGGCAACCCAAACCGCTCAGGCGACTGAAGAGCAAACCTGTGTCGCTGAAGAAATCAGTAAAAATCTGCACGGTCTAAACCAGCAGACAGAATCTGCCAGTGAGGTAGCTGAAACAGGTGAAGAGTTAGCGCAGGAAATCAGACGTTTTTCTGAAAACATGAAACAAATGATGAGCCGCTTTAAAGTCTAGCCACTAGTCGGGGGTGGGTCGAAGACCACATTGTTCCAGCAAATCTTGCCAGGCTTCAGTGTGTTCTTTGATGCGTTGCTGATATAACGCCCAGATATTTTCCTGATAATTCAGATTTAATGTTTGTTGATAATAATCATTAAAAGTCCGCGGCATGATCTCTGTTTGTATCTTTGCCAGTCTAGCTAAGGGTTGAAACAGCTGATCAGCACCGCTGTTTACAGCCGACATATAAGGTTGGACTTTTTCAATATAAACCTTGAAAAACATCGATTCCAGAATCTTGGCCTGATTGTTCGGTCTACCCTGTAAACATAATGGGTTTTCATCAATGCGTTGCTTAAGAATATTGGTTCCATCATCCAGCCGGCTTATCAGTAATCTCGCACTATTGTGTAATTGCCCTGCCCGGCTTCCATATTGCCAACGTTGTTGAATCTCGCCCATATACTCAAGATCCTGTTCATACTGACCTTGAAGCAGTTGCTGAACCCGTTTGTTTACATAAACAATATCTTGATTATAGCTACTGATTTCGTATTGGCTTTTCTCTGGATCATAAAGTCCTGATGACAAACTCATTAGCTGCGCGATTTCCTTTGTTCCCCAGGTAGCATTCCAAATCACACGTGGTAAATACTGTTTTTTTAATTCAATTACTTGCGTCAGCTTTGTTCTTAATGATTCATTGTCAATCTCGACCAGACATTGTTGTGCTGCATCTATAAACTGCAATTCATAACGTAAACTATTCAAGGGCTGCATGACGCGTCCCAGAATCGAGTTTTTTTCTCCCACCACAAATTGCAGTTCACAGCCATATAAAGACAAAAAGTCCAGCATATTTATATCGTGTTCGGGTATGGATAATCGACGGTCTCTAGGTCGCGGAATTCGCTCTATATCAATCAGATCTGAATAGACTGGCTCCACATCCAATACATTGGCTAACCGTTTCACATATTCATCCATCAGGGTTTCCGGTTTTGCCAAAGGGTCGCAGGCACAAAGCAAACATATAAGGCTGAACAGAACTAAAATTCGATATGGAATATTCATTAATATGACAGGTCGAAAGGGTTTAAAAATCAGATATTTGACTGAGACACTTTAAATAGGTTAAAGACTCGTTATAAATTTATTGTATGCTCCATAACAGACTAAAAATATAGGATAGGTATCTTGACGATTACGACAGATACATCTCATCCAATGGTGAGTGATGAATATTTTCAACAATGGCAGGATCTGATTGATCTGTTAGCCGAATTCATGCAAGTACCTGCTGCACTTCTGACGCATGTAGATGAAAATAATCAGCTTGCGGTAATGGTTAAAAACCGTGCATCGACAAACCCCTATCAAAGTAATCAGAAATTTGATTTAAGAGGTTCAGAAACCTATTCCGAATTTGTCATCCATGAACAGAAAACCCTGTTTGTAGCCAATGCCTATGAAGATGCCGCATGGAAAGATAAATATGACCCGACGCTAGGTATGATTAATTACCTTGGCTTGCCCGTCACCTGGCCGAATGGCGACCCGTTTGGCACACTATGTGTTCTCGACACAGAAACGCATTATTACAGCGAATTACAACTCAAGATGATGGTGCAGTTACGCAATATTTTTGAAGCGCATCTTGATATTCTGGAACAAAACCTTGAGTTGGAAGAAGTCGCCAAAACGCTCGAATTTCTTGCCAATACAGATGATTTAACCGGTATATGGAATCGGCGGGCTTTTATTGCCCAGGCAGAAACCGAACTGCAGCGAACTTCTCGTCACAATCGAACGTTATGCCTGTTAATGTTTGATATCGATAATTTTAAACGTATCAATGATTTGCACGGCCATAACACCGGTGATGAAGCTATCAAATTATTTACAGACTGTATTATGAACTCAAAACGCGCTTACGATATTTTTGGTCGTATTGGTGGAGAAGAGTTTGCCATGATTCTTCCTGAAACCGATCTTTCCTCAGCTCGAGCATTAGCCGAACGGATGCGTGAACGTGTAGAACAATTGAACCTGCCATTAGTCAGCGGTGAAAACGTGACTTTCACTGTCAGCATAGGCCTGACCGAATATGGTAAAGAAGATGAGGGTATTTTTGCCCTGCTCTATCGGGCAGATCGTAAACTCTATGAAGCAAAACACCAGGGTAAAAACTGCGTAGTCGCCTGATATGTGAAAACATTTATATCAACTTTCCGCGTTTATGGCCGCTCAGTTTGTTTAATTAATCACCTTGTCGAGTTAACTCTACAGGAGCATTAGATGGCGAAAGCCAAAAACCGGTTACAGGCACTTGATGCCTTAAGAGGTATGGCCGCATTCGGCGTAGTACTGTTTCATTACATGCCTTATTACGATGAACTTTATGGTCACACTTTCTCATCACCTGATGTGCTGGAATTTGGCCGCTATGGCGTTCATCTGTTCTTTATGCTGAGTGGATTTGTGATTTTGATGACACTGGAACGAACCGAAAATGCCCGCTGGTTTGGTCTGGCCAGGGCCTTCCGTTTATTACCGGCTTTATGGGTTTGCATTCTGCTGACTTTCTTCATAGTTCAAATGCTCGGCCCGGATGATCGCACTGTTTCGTTCAGCACAGCATTAATAAACTTCTCGCTTTTACATAGTTACCTGGATTATTCCCATGTCGATGGTGCCTACTGGAGCCTGGTAATTGAAGGTACATTTTATCTGTGGATGGCCATACTATTTTATGCATTGAAAAGCTGGCAGCAACTGCGCACTGTTCTGTTTGGCTGGGTGATTATCAGTTACATATCGGTCATTAATCTGCAAAGTCTATACCCGTCATTACTGTTTTTGACCCATGAATTACTATTTGCCATGTATGCCCCTCTGTTTATCAGCGGGATGTTGTTATATCGCTGGTACAAGTCGGGGAATTTGACCGCCAGTGAAGTGCTATTCCTCGCGCTGTCGATGAGTCATGCACTCGTTGCCTATCCCGCACCATTCAGTCTTTTTGTTTTAGCTTGTTACGCGGTTTTTGTGCTGGCAATAAGCGGTTATCTGGATTTTATTATCAATCGACTCACCTTATGGTTGGGCAGCCTTTCCTATTCCCTTTATCTGGTCCACCAAAATATTGGTTACGGAATCATCGATCATAGTTATGCAATTGGCTTATCTGGTGTCACCGGAGTTGCTATTGCCATTGGAGTGTCATTTCTGCTGGCCATATTGATTCACTACCACGTAGAAAAGCCGGCGTTAAACTGGTTTCGCGAAAGACGTTATAAAACGGCCCCATTAGTTGCAATGAATTAATTAAGTCAATTATTTCTGACTGATGAGTAGTCATCGGGAGTATCTATGGAGCCATTGCAGATATATTTCGATTATTTAGCAAATAGGGTTTGACCTTTACATATAATCTCTATATATTCGGTCGTGCTTGCAAGTACGACAGATATTTGTTTTCAAGTTCGATGTTTCCGCTTTAATGTTAGATCCAAAGAGTACTCGTCCTGTTATCAAAATACCCGCTCCACTTACAGCATACCCGCCCATATTGGGCATTTTAGATTTACAAAAAATAGGATGATTTATGTCTTCAACTGGAACAGTTAAATGGTTTAACGAAGCTAAAGGCTTTGGTTTTATCGAACAAGAAAACGGCCCTGACGTTTTCGCACATTTCCGTCAAATCCAAGGTGACGGTTTCAAAACATTGACTGAAGGCCAACGTGTAACATTTGATGTTACTCAAGGTCAAAAAGGTCCACAAGCTGAAAACATCGTTCCTGCATAATTGCTACGTTAACAGTTTGATTTTCACCTTCGGGTGAAACGAAAAAGCCCCGTTTTCCGGGGCTTTTTTTGTATCTGGGTTTTATTCAACACTGTCAGCCTCCACAACATTACGGGCAAAACTCTGATAGTGAACCCACATCTCCTGTGCCATCGCATCAGGAAACACATGAAACTGACCGGCTTTGAGGCCATCGATAATAGCTTTTGCAACCGTATCAGCGGTTTCTGCAATATCACCAAACCCGGCATCTTTTGCCATATCAGTTGCTATTGGACCAGGATGCACACTCATTACTCTGGTGCCTTGTTCAGCTAACTGCTCCCGTAAGGCCTGAGTTAATGAATAGGCCGCAGCTTTAGAAGCGGCATAGCTTGAAAAGGCCGGAAATGCTCTTAATGAAGCAATTGAATTGAGTTGGACAAAGGCTCCACCACCATTTGATTTCAATACCGGTGCAAAAGCCTGGGCCATGTAGAGCAAACCGTTTACATTAACCGCCATCTGAGTTTGTAGGGCTTCAACCACATGCTCATCCAGCGGCATTGCCATTAGTAAAATACCTGCATTATTTACTACCAGATCAACATCATTGGCTTTTTTTGCAGCAGCAAAAATGGTTTCTTGCTTTGCTATATCCACCTCAAGGACAACAAGCTGTTCGGGATATTGCGCCAATAATGCATCAGCTGATGCGACATCACGCACCGCCAGATAAATTTTGCTGACACCTCCATGAATAAAAGCCTCGACAATCGTTTTACCAATACCACGGTTAGCCCCTGTCACCAAGGCTACTTTACCTGTTATGTCATAGGTGTCATTCATCTAGAACACTCCCATCTTTCACAGAATCAGTCATTACACTCTAAAGTAATTCTCAGACCAGCTTGATTCAACGCTTGTGCTCACCTACATTAGCAGTCTTTTAGCAAATCATTCGGAATCGTAATGGATATTCAGCAAATTGAAACTATCTTCTTTCAATCACTGAGCATTGCCATGGACTGGGCAAGCAGTCCAAAGTTCTATTCTCAAATCGGACTGATAGTATTAGCCGGTTTACTGGCTTTTTCGATTGCCAGTTTTTTAAAGAACCGCTCACCACTATTAAGACAGCTCCCCGCTTCTGGTCCTTTACTTAAATTCCGTAACAGCATTTATCGTAGTCGGGATCTGATTTTTCCGTTAATGATGATTCTGGCATTTTCGATTGCTGCAGATATCAGTCAGTTATGGATAGGCCAAAGCTGGTTAATTCAAATATGTCTGAGCTGGGCTGTGATTTATATGCTCTACAAACTGATAAATCGAGTGGTTCATAAAGCATTATTTAAAAAGCTCGCTCTCTTTATTATTTTACCCATCGCTGTGTTACATCTTTTTGGCTGGCTGGATGCAGTTATCGTTTATCTTGAATCTCTGTCATTTGAATTAGGCAATATCAAGATTTCCGCTTACGGCATTATTCGTGTGCTGATATTCGGCTCGATTTTATTCTGGCTAGGACGTATTTCCAGTAATGCCGGGCAACAAATTATCCGTAGCCAGGAAGATCTGGATATTGGTACCCGTGAAGTATTTGCCAAACTGTTTCAGATCGCCCTGTTCTTTATCGTCTTTATTCTGCTGTTGCAGATCATGGGAATTAACCTGACTGCACTGGCAGTGTTTGGTGGTGCTCTGGGTGTGGGTTTAGGTTTTGGCTTACAGTCAATTGCTTCCAATTTTATCTCTGGCATCATCCTGCTGCTTGAGCGTTCGTTAAGTGTCGGTGACTACATTGAGATGGAGGATGGTCGCAAAGGTATTATCCGTGAATTGAATATGCGTTCGTCGACGCTGGAGACCTTCGACGGTAAAGATATCATGGTGCCGAACGAACAGTTCATCACCACCAGTTTTACCAACTGGACCCATAAAAATCTCAAACAACGCTATTCCCTGGAATTTCAGGTCGCCTATAAAACAGATCTGCATTTTCTGTTTGATTTATTACGGCAGGTTGTCGCCAGCCATCCTCGGGTGATAAGTGGTGACGATGTGCCCATTGAGGAACGTCCGGATGCAGAAATTGCGGGCTTTGGGGACTCTGGTGTCGATATTCTGATTGAATTCTGGATGGAAGGCATCGATGATGGTGTTAACCGTGTGGGAGCCGATTTATTGTTAATGATTTGGGATGCGTTAAAACAGCATGAAATTGAAATCCCATTCCCACAACGTGAAGTTAAAATCCTCAATGCCAGTGGTGAAGCAATTCGTTGATTCAGGAAAATCCTGAGTGGCAACAGGGTAAATGCTTATTTGATTACAGCAGTACAAGTGTATTATTTGAACTGTAAAAAGTAATTTCACTTTTAACAGGAGAAATCGACATGTGGACTAAACCAGAATATTCAGATATGCGTTTCGGCTTTGAAGTAACAATGTACATCTGCAACCGTTAATTTGCAGCTAAGCGAAACCTAAGAAGCCCCGACAAGTTCGGGGCTTTTTTTTGCCTATAGGTTTTATCCGATATGCTGAGTGTGTATGTTCTATACTGTTAACGGGAGGAAATATGATGACCCAACACTCCGAATTGTGTGAAGCCATTATTAACAGTGCAGTCAGCCTGGCTTCACGTTCCTCATGGGAATCGGTACGGTTGTCCGATATTGCTGCCCAACTCAATATTTCACTGGCCGATATTTATAATTGTTTTGCTGAAAAAGAACAAATCAGTGACGCCTGGTTTGATCGTGCCGATCAGAATATGCTGAAGGCGATGCAATCCAGTGTATTTGCAACATTAGATAATCAGCAAAAATTTCATCACTTGATGATGGCATGGTTGCAACCACTTGCAATCAATCAAAAAGTAACCCGGCAAATGATTATAAATAAACTGGAACCTGGTCATCTGCATATTCAGATTCCTGCATTGCTACGAATCAGTCGTACTGTGCAATGGTTGCGTGAGGCATCAGATCAGCGCTCAGCCTTGCCATGGCGAGCTGTGGATGAAACAGTGCTAACCGAGGTGTATTTGATCACTTTTTGTTGTTGGCTTACTGATAACACTTCAATATACCAGCGGACTCGAGGTTGTCTTGAAAGACAATTAAAGGTTGCATCCAAAATCGGCTTTCTGAAATAACTCTTTCAGACTAGGGTCTGTTGATCAATGCAAAGAGGTATCATTCAATCCAAGGCGAGAAGCGGATCAAAATACCCAGTTAAAAGCCTTCCTTATTCATTAGTTGGCCTTCAAGTTGTTCTCAAGTAGACACTTCACGACTTGTGGGCATGATTTCGATCATTATATTCGGCCCTTTGACTACTCATCTGCACAAACTCTGAAGGTGTAAATGAAAAACGTTTTTTGAAAGCTGAAATGAAATTAGATGGGTGAGCATAGCCTGCAATAAACGCCGCCTCGCCAATCGATTTTTTCTCCACAATCAAGGCTTTTTTAGCCATTTCCAGTCGTTTTTGGCAGGAATATTTATTGACTGTCATCCCATAAGCCGATTTAAATCTTCGCTGCAAGGTACTCATACTCAACCCTAGCGTTTCTGCCATTTCGGGGATAGCCATTCTCCGCAATAATAGTGTATCAATCCGTTGTATCAGACGTGAATCGGATAAGCTCATAGGTGCCATGTCAGCAGTATTCTCTGAACCATTAATGCCACTACATAATGATAATTCTTCTAGACATTCGCCCACAATTTGCAATGCAAAAGATTCTCTTAAAAGCTGGTGACGTATTGATGAGTTATCACACAAGTCCAGTAAAGCTTTTGACCTGTCAATTATTTGCTTGGATGGAAGCCAATAATGAAAGGCACAATGCTTGCTAAACATCTGATCCAGCAAATCTTTATCTTTTGTCGTTCGGGCTTTTTCTTCTAACCAATATCGTTCAATGAATATGTTCAGCTTGCAAACCCGCATACCCCTCTTGAAATGTCGACTGAGGATTTCTGGCTGATTCAGGATAAAGGCCGAGCAATCGACATCAGCATGACGATATTTACCCAGTTGGTAGCAATTTGGTCCTAATGAAAATGACACCGCACCTTGAAACATAATAGTGAAACTGATCCCCGGCGGCAGCTCAGCGAAGCTGGTTCGGTCACGCATCTCAATCAAGTTTCCCGCTTGAATTGAAAGGCCATGACGATTAAAGCTGTGATGAAATAAACCCTTTAGAAGCACATCATCCTGGATGAACTCTTTCGAAAATATCGAGTAACAGGTATTCAGACGTTGCAGATCAGAAAAATGGATAATTTGTTCCTGCCAATTCACATTGAATTCCTTACACCAAGCTGATTGATTCCAATTAAATTATTTACTGACATTTGCGGTTTAACCAAGAAGTTGTCTCTTGTTTCCAAAGATTGCCAAATTTTCATACTATTTTGCTGTTTTTTCATAACCATTCTCAGAGAATTACGATCACAGACTATCATATAATGATAATGATTTTCATTTACATAACGATATGAATTCATTGAACCAGTCTTACGGCTGACGAAGCTCTTTTTACTGACTGGAAAGTTAATAGATAGCAAGGATAAATTCATGAAGAAACACTTTTTGGCAGTGGCAATTTGTTCCTGTCTGAATGCGCAGGCAATCGCTGAAACCGCGACGGACGTTACCGATAACAATCGAGTCCAGTTAAACAATATTGTGGTGGAAGGTGAAAACCAAAGCAGAAGTCTTAAAGATACGGCGGCTTCAGTTGCCGTCATAGGTGCAGATGAATTAAACAGCACCCAACATCAAAACTTGCGTGATGCTATTTCTTCTATACCCAATGTTGTCATCCAAACGGGGGTTGTCCCGAATGTTCGCGGCGTAACAGGAAATGGTGCAGCTGGCGGTTTCAACTCGATCAGTGGTGGGGCTAATGCACGCTTCAACACGATTATCGATGGTGTCGCACAACCATTTGTAGCTGATTTTACGGGTGACTCCGGTTTATGGGATCTTGAGCAAATTGAAGTTTACCGTGGTCCCCAATCGACAAATCATGGACGTAACAGCATTGCCGGAGCCATGTACATCAACACTAAAGATCCCACATTTGATTGGGATGGTGCGGTTCGCCTAGGTTATCGAAACAAAGATCAATATTTTGACAAAGCGTTAATGTTGTCTGGTCCAATCATTGATAATGTTTTGGCATTTCGCTTCGCAGGTCAGTTGGTTGATGGTGAAACCATTACATCCAATGACAAATATGAAACCAATCCAAGCAATATCGACTTAAATGAATTAGACACACGTCAAGGTCGTGCCAAATTGTTATGGACACCCACTGATGCATTTGAAGCGTTATTGACCTACTCAAACTACAATGAGGAAGGTGATGCTGGTCGACGTTACTTTGTGAATGATGGCACCGAAAACTATAACAAGATTGAGGGACTAATTCGTGATATGGACACGGAAACAGAAATCACCAGTCTTAAAATGCGCTACCAGCTCAGTGATAACTCATCGCTGGATTTCCTGATTGCAAAAATGGATTACCAACTCGGTTTTGACAGTTACGATCCAGCTCCGGCTGACAAACAGAATTTGCTTTATAACGATGAAAATAAAACGGTTGATGTGAAATTTAACTTTGGTGAAGGTAGCCATGCGTTGAACGGATTTGTGGGCTTGGATTATTTCAAACGGGATCAAGATGTCAAAAGTACGGGTTCATATCAATATACCGGTGATGACACTGCTGATTCCAAGGCGGTATACAGTGAAGTCAATTTTGGCCTAACAGATAAATTAGTGCTCACTGGCGGATTACGTTATCAAAAAGAGTCACAAGAACGGCACTTTATATATGGTGCTATTGACTCGAACCTGGACGAAAACAACACTATTTGGTTACCCAAAATTGCCCTGAGCTACGACCTGACAGAAACGAATCGCGTCGGGGCGAGTGCACGCAAAGGTTACAACTCTTCCGGTGGTGCGCTTGATGCCATCGCTGGAGAATATTACTACTATGATGATGAGCGCGTGAACACTTATGAATTCTTTACACGAAATGAATTTGATGACGGGCGATATTCGTTGAATACCAATGTTTTTTTCAATGACTATGATGGATATCAAGGCCTGGCAAATCGACATATCGTTAATATCGACAAAGCTGAAACTTACGGTGCTGAAATTGAAGGAATTGTGTGGGTCCAAGATGATCTGGAAATCAATGTATCGTTAGGTTTGTTACATACAGAAGTGGTTGATGGTGGTGACGATTACCCAGGTGTAGATGGTAATGAACTCAGCTCAGCACCGAAAAAAACTGCCAATATTGGTGCAAGATACTACCTGACGGATAATTTCGATGTGGGTGGTAACCTGCAATATGTCGGGGGTTATTATGCCGATATTGAAAATAGCGAAGAACAAAAAATCGGTGGTTATTCTGTAATCAATCTACGCGCCAACTACAAAATAGGTCAACTTGCGTTGGCAGCCTACATTAACAATGTGACAGATAAATATGCCAAACGCGTTGACTACCCTGCAGACGCACGTTATCCACAAGGTTATATGGATGTGATTGATCCTCGCCATGTTGGGGTTTCAGCCACTTACTCTTTCTTTTAACCTGACGAGTAGAAATCAATAAAGCAGCTGTTTGCACGGCTGCTTTATCATTTCAGGAAGTGATTATGTCGATATATTTTTACAGTGCGCTGCTGTTGGCTTTCTTCGGTTGTATTTTTATTTACCTAGCATCAAGACACCAGCTTTGGCTGAAACGTAATTTTCCCCCACTGCTGTTGAGGCGTTCAGGACTCCTATTATTTGTGATCAGCCTGATTTTTCTTATCACAAATATGCAAGCCATCACCGCCGTCTTCATTTTTTTGGCCTGGGTTATGCTCTGGCTCGTGTTGTTCCCTTATCTTGGCGCGTTGAAATCAAGCAGGGATAAGCGTCCATGAAAAGCCACTCATCTTCAACACAAAATGACTGGATATTGAAAACATTTGCAGGTTTGATTGCCGGATTTTTTATTGCGCTGGCAGTCAGTGGTCTGTTTTTTTTACTACCACTTACTATCGATCGAAGTGCAGAAGCACAGTTGATAATGTGGCTGCAAGCCTTGGTTTGGCTGACGATACTTAGTACCTGTTATCTGTTCAGAACAGGCATAAAGGCCTGGCTTTGGCTTACTGGCGTGAACCTCCTACTTTACGCATTGTATTTTTTGTTCAAATTTTTTTGAGAACTAAGTCCACATGAAAGTGAAAGCTGACATTATTCGCATCTATAAAATACTCCATACATGGGTCGGTATTATTAGTGGCATGGCATTATTTATTGCCTTTTATGCTGGAGCGTTAACCATATTTAAAGAGTCAATTACACATTGGGCAACACCACCACATTCAGAAGTAGAAGCTTCACAACTGCAGGACGTCTCTGGATTGATTGCTCGAATTATTGAGGCGGAACCTTCAGCAGCTGACACTGTACTGCTCAACTTATATCCAGACAAATATCACACCCATCAACTGATGTGGATAAATCAGGATGAAAATGCCGGAGATCATGATGTCTCAACTAATCGCTACTACACCGGTCGTTTGGATAAAAAAGATCAACTGTTGACTGAAGAGGTCCATCCTGTCCCCGTTGCAGAATTCATTGATACGTTACATCGTGTTGTAGGCTTACCGGTAGACAGTGATACAAATCGCTGGATTATGGGAGTGTTTGCTACGTTATACACTTTGGCTTTAGTTTCAGGATTGGTTATTTTGCTACCCAATTTAGTGAAAGTATTTTTTGCATTTCGTCTCGGTCGTAAACCAAAACATGTCTGGCTGGATGCTCATAATGTTGTTGGGGTCAGTAGCCTGCCCTTTCATATCATCATGGCGTTGACCGCATTTGTTTTTGCCTATCATGACTTGCTATATGACGCTCAAGATAATGTTATACATGACGGTCAGTTACGTCAGGCTTTATTCGCCAGCGCCCCAAAACCTAATCCACTCCAAAGTACAGATCCATCGGTAATGCTTTCTCCCGAATCCTTATTAGATATCGCCCAAACGGCTTCCCCAAGTTTTGAGCCCTATCAACTTGAATATGTCGGCATCACAACCCCAAAAGCCAGTGTTCGAATATGGGGGTATGATGATTACGCGCTAGCCCCCAGAACCCCCGGTGGCTTTATTGCTATCAACCCATACACCGGTGAAGTGCAATCAACAGATTATCTGCCAGGAGAAAATAACGACATGATCGTGGTGAATAGTCTTTTTGCATTACATTTCGCTACTTTTGGTGGATCACCAATACGTTGGGTTTATTTCATATTAGGTCTGGCGGGTGCCTGGTTGTTTTACACAGGTAATCTGCTTTGGGTAGAAAACCGTCGTAAACGGATAAAAGCCGATGACGCGTTGTGTTCACAACGTAAAGATACACGTGTAATGGCTTCACTGACAGTAGGTATATGTCTCGGCTGTGTTTGTGGTATTTCGCTCATGTTGGCGAGCAGCAAATGGTTATCACTTCAATCACAAGCCGTATTTTCCAGTTATCAATGGATTTATTATCTGATGTTTTTTGCTGCCTTGTTCTGGGCATTCATTCGCGGTGCCGCGCGTAGTTTAGTGGATTTACTCTGGGTTGCGGCGCTCACCACCCTAACTATTCCAGCAACAAGCCTGCTGGCCTTTATCTTACCGGATAGCGGACTTTGGGCGCATACGGAACCAAGTACAATAATGGTCGATGTTACTGCACTATTGATGGCTATTGGTTTTGTATTTCTAGCAAGGGCCACGTCACGACGGGTGTATCAATCAGGTGCAATCGACAGCGTATGGTCCTATCAACCAAAAGGGGCATAGTGCTACATTGTTCGTTGGACCATTGGCAACGCTATTGCAAAAAAATGATCCAACATTCAACGTTGGTCGTGATGCGTCATCAAAAAAATGCTCTACATGGATATTTATCTGAATGACTAACTGCTGGCCCATTGCTACTACTTTGTGCCAATGCTTCACCAAGCATTATTACAACCGAATTCGGATATCTGAAAATGATGGCCTCAGATGTGATATCACATTATTCTGCCTATCAATCGCCAGGCTATAAATAAAAAGCCAATAGGCAAAATCAGCATTATCAATACAAATTCAGCCAACAAGTAGATGGCCGCATTTATCCCCTGCTCTGCCTTGGCCTCAATACTCTGCAATCTGTTTTTAATATCCAGGTTATCTTTGAATCCCTGATACCAGCCGCGTTCGGAATCATCTGACTCCGGCTGAATTGCAGCCACTTCCTGCTGGGTGCTATGCAAAATAGCAATGGCATCCTGTCTATCTTGCTCCAGCCAGAGCTGTAACTGATTGGAGGCGACTATAGTGACCGGAATCGCTAAACGTAACAGGGTCATGAGTAACACAACCTTAAACAGCATGGAAGACCATCGGTCAGGAAGTTTCTGCCATAACAACAAGATTAAAACGATGGCAGCAAAACCAGCTATTGCCCAACGCAATATTTCAATATCACCAAGTGCTAACAGGATTTTCTGAATGCCCAGCGATGCAGAAGCCACTAGTAAAACGCTTGAAAACTGCTCAATCAAATCATTCAGTGGATCCAAAATCTGACCAGGAGTCAGCGTCAGACCAACTCCCATCGGTTCGATGGATAATTCAGTGCCTTGTGCCGCTGAAATAACCGCATTTAATCCCCGGGCAATCGCATAGACAGTGAGTGTGATCCTGAGCATCTGGCTTAATTGAGTTCCCGCATTTGACTCAAAAGGTATCAGCGCCAGGAGCAAACACAAAAGCATTAGCAGTACAGCAATAATCTGTGTTCGATGGAATATAGTTTTCAAGAATAACTCCGTTGTATATCGGGCCGAATATCAAAATACATGTATTTGATTCTTTCCTTGTGCTTTAGCTTTATACAAGGCCTTATCCGCATCCGACATTAAAGCCATTTCAGTCTTATAAGTTGGCTTGAAGCTCGCAATGCCAATACTAATAGTTATTTGTAATATTTTTCCATCCGGGGCAATAAATCGAGTAGATTCCACCTCGCTGCGAAAACGTTCCAGTGCAAGTTCACCCTCCTCACTGCTACTTTCTGGAAGGATTATTGCAAATTCCTCACCGCCGATCCGAGCGGGGAAATCAATATCACGACAGTTGTCGCGCAGAATATCAGCCAGTTTTTTTAAAACAACATCACCATAATCATGGCCATAGGTATCATTAATCTGTTTGAAATCATCAATGTCCCAGATAACGACACAATAACTTCTTCCGGTTCTCACGGCTCTGGCATGCTCTGTTTTCAAGCGGGGTAAAAATGCACGTCGGTTTGCCAGACATGTTAATGGATCACGTTCAGCCGCTTTTTTCCAAGCCTCGCGTGACGCCATTGTCAGATTAATTTGATTTTGTTGTATGGCGATGGCAAATACAGCCAATGCACTGGAAAAGAGGTAAGCAACCAAGCCTGTCGAGGTAAATTGATAATTATTTGTGAAAAATACACTATTATCAGAAGCCATAATGCTAAAAACAACCACAAAACTCAGACTGCTGAACAATGTGCTAAAAATCAGTTTCAATGAAATAGCCATTATCACCAGGACCGGTAATAGCAAAAATAATAAAACCCCATAAACGTAAGAAGCCAATATCACAATGAGTCCAATTGACGCCCCGCCTAACCACAGTTTTTTTAATTCGCTTAACTGAAACGTTGAGCTGTGTGAAAAACCTGTAAACACTTGGTAAATAAGCAGTATTCCAAGCCCATGAGCATTTAGAAGTGTGATATAAATGCCTGTAAATTCAGCAGCCTCAATATATCCACTTAACATCATATTCAGGCTTAGCATTAACGCGGATAAGGCTGGAACAACCCCACAAAGCAAAATAATAAATTTCAATAAATGTTGAGGTCTGCTCACGCCGTAAGGTAGAAATCGACGCATTAGCAACATTCCAAAAACACTTTCAAATCCCATGATCAATGAAGTAACAGCGATATATGGCGCGCTATGGATAAAAGCAGTGTCTGTTACAACAGGAAAATGTGCCGCGAATGTTGCCGTTACAATAAACGGAAACACACGCACTCCCCACAATAGGCACATCACCAGGCCGATACCGGATGAAAGCGACAACAAACTGATAGGATCTGGTGGAAACGAAAACCAGAAAAAACCTTGTCTTGCAAATAAGTAATACAGCAGGGTGGTCAACAGCAAATTCAACAGACCATTGATAGTGCCGGGAAAAATGGTAGTTTTCACCCTGCCTTCCCCCTTTCAAGAGAATAATTACCTTGAAAGCATCTCTATACAAAAAATGCTTCTAATCGATTGTTATAGTCTCAAGGAAAAAAAGCAAGAATTAACAAATTAGAGCAACATAATTTTAATCAAATGTAGCAGGCTTTGCAGACACTATTTGTTCGGTTTTCGCCTTATTAGATAAAAGCAATCTTCAATAGTGTTGACTTTGAAAGATCAACACGACTCAATCATAGGGTTCATAATTTTTATCGGGTTTATCGTTTTTTACAGCTGGATATTTTGAATCACGAATACCCAGAAAATAAAAAACCAGTAGTAATAGATAAAAAAATAGCAGGCCATCTTCAGAGGCTATACCCAATAATGCCCAGGCCGGCACCACATAAAACACTAAATTGAGGATAACCGTTAGCGTTTTTCCCAGATGGCGTTTTCCTAGGTCAAACAGATAACCGGCAAAGAGGCCTGTCATATATCCACCGACAATTGCCAGAATCAATAACAGAATGATGCCAAACGTTGAAAATCTATCCATTTGAAACCTTAATTCAGATAGCTACAGTTTAATAATGACGCTATAAGCATTTTTTGTCATTTTTTTAGGGAATAGTTGGTATTTGAAAATAAAACAGGCATTATTGTTTACAAAACAACGCTTTGGAAACTTGTATATGCGTCAATATTTTTTGCTGCTCAGTCTGCTATGTCTTTTGGGTTGCAGTGAACAATCTGACACACAAGAACAGAATAAAATTGATCCGGTGATGCAATTGAGTCAATGGTGTTTTGATCATTGGAAACAGCAGCAATGGACTTTAGGTGAAACCAATTTACCTGCAGTAGAGAACCAGGCATTTAGCGAAGGCATTCAAAAAATATGCCGCGCCCGCGCTGAACTTTACGCAGAGGGTTATGAAATTTACCCGTTTATTACCGACACCATGCAACGTGAGATTTATGCCCTGGTTTTTTCAGCTAGTGTGGAAGATATTAAATCACATCTAAAACAGCATCTTCCAAAGCTACAACGCATCTAAATCACAGATTCAATTGCTGATGTAACCCTTGTCGATAAGCACTGATTGCCGGAATTAAAGCGACCAGAAAACTGGCAAGCATCACCATCGGTAACATAAACAGAAATTCATTTATGATTGATAGGCGGGTCAGCAAAATACCGTATTCCTGCAATAACCAGTCTTTCAATACATACATGCTTAATTGCAAACTGATAAACGCGGCGACTGCTGCTACAAGACTTATCAATAAGGCTTCAAGCTGTAATAAGCAGAACAGAAATCCCGGTCGATAACCCAGTGCCCGCAATACCGACAATTCATGTCGTCGCTCACGCATTGAAACCAATAGCATATTCGCCATCCCGATCAGCGCACCCAACAGCACCAGTGAAGCAATCAATAATAACAGCTGTTCCACGCTGCTCAACATTGACCACAGCGACATCAATGTGGCTCCGGGCAAAATGGCCTGAAGCGGTTCCTGCTGATATTCATTGATTTGCCGCTGCAAATTAAAGGTCTGAATCCTCGAATTCAGTCCCAGCATAAATGCCGTTATGGCTTGTGGCTGCAACTCGTCAAGTTTTGGCTTAGCTGCACCCGGCATTTTTACCCCACCCTGCCAGTTGGCATGAATGGCTTCAATACCTTGCAAACTGACGTAGAGAGATTGATCTACCGGCGTTCCTGTTGGGGCCAGAATACCCGTAATTTTGAATGGATTATCATCATGTTTGCTGAAACTGGTATTGGCAATTCCATGAGAAAGCACGATAGCATCACCAAATTTATAGCCCAGTTGTCTGGCAACTTCTGAACCAATCACTGCATCGAAATGATCATCAAACGCTTTACCTTGTTTAAATTCGAGTGATTGCTTATTACCAAAGCGAAAAAACTCGAAAAAGTCTGTGCTGGTGCCAATGACCCGATAGCCACGATGGGAATCACCTAGTGAAATAGGAATTGTCCAGGCAACTGAAGAACGGGAAGCAATATCCTGATAACTCTGCCAGGAAATATTATTGGTTGGCACGCCAATATGAAATACCGAGTACAGCAATAAATTCACCTGGCCGGTACGGGCACCGACAATCAAATCCACACCGGAAACGGTTTTGGTAAAACTGTCTTTGGCTTGATAACGGATGGTTTCTACACTGAGTAACACAAAAATACTCACCGTCATCATCAATATAGTCAGTAACACGCTAACGCGTCTGGCGAGCAGACTTTTCCACGCCAGTTTAAACAGCATGTTTTTCTCCTGCGACCACAAACGACTGTATATCCAACTGTCTGGAAAAGTGTTGTGCCAGACTTCTGTCATGGCTGACAAAGATCAGAGTGGCTTGCATCGCTTTTACCTGCTCCAGCAGCAAATCAACAAAACTATCACGTGCGTCACTATCTAATGCTGAAGTGGGCTCATCGACAATTAATAATTCCGGTTGATTCATCAAAGCACGAACAATCGCTACCCGTTGCTGCTGACCGACGCTCAATTGCGATGCCGGCCTTTTCAATATCTGGGCATCCAGTTGCAAAGCATTCATCAATTCCAGAGTGCGTTGTTGCAGATTCTGTATACCCTGTTTGGAAAAATGACTGGCCAGTTTAATATTGTCGGCCACCGTTAAGTACGGAATCAGATTAAAACGTTGAAACACCATACCAATATGTTGTGCCCGATACGCATCTCTTTTGCGATGGTTGAGCTGGTTTAGTATGACCTCATCCAACTTGATGGTGCCACGCTGTGGCAACAGAATCCCGGCCAGTAAATTTAATAAAGTGGATTTACCCGAACCGGAAGGTCCGTAGACAAAAACCGTTTCGCCTTTTTTAATTTCCCAGTGAGCTATTTGTAATACAACACTGTCTGAGTTTTGCTGATAACGGAACTGACAGTCATCAATCTGAATAGCATAACGATTAGTCATTTTTTTACCGGCTTGAAAAATGGATCATGTTGAGAGCTTATAAATTGTTATAACATAACATTTTCGCTCGAAATTTAACGCTCTGGAGTCATATGACACAACTGGCATCTGCAAAATTCTGGGTTCCATTATTACTAATCACTTGCCTGACAATGACTCAGCCACTGTTAGCTGACGAAAATTACGAACTTATTGATTGGGTTGATTTAATGCCCGATGACGATCTCGAAGCATTGATGAATCCACCCGAATATCTTGATGAAATCGAAGATGGTTCGATGGAAGATCAAATCAGTAGTCAATTACTCGGGGCACTGGAAAACTCCGCTGATGACCGTTATCAACAGGCATTAACCTCTGCCAAGGTCAAACCGGAATACGATCAACGCCCCATCCGCCTGCCTGGTTTTATCGTTCCCGTCGAAATGAACGAAGAGCAATTGGTGACTGAGTTCTTTCTAGTACCTTTTTTCGGTGCCTGTATCCATTATCCCCCGCCGCCGCCCAATCAGATTATTTATGTCACCTCCAAAGAAGGCGTCGCTCAACAGAACCTTTATGATCCCTATTGGGTCGAGGGTACGCTGACAACCACCATCACCGAAAATGAAGTGGCCGTTTCAGCCTATTCGATGGCAGCTGACAACATTGAGTTGTATGAAGAAGAATAGTGCTTTATAAGTTAATCGCAGAAAAGCGCTCGGGCTGATCAAATAACAAATCGTCATGAACCCCATAGTTGGATAATTTCATTGAATAAAAACGATCAAAGTAATTTTTAACGGTTGATTCAATCTGTCTATCAAAATGCGGTTTAACGGTCATGGTCTGGCCAAATTGACGCTTCACAAACTCGCCGCGTTCAATAATCAGCTGACCGTTTTTGAAGACCCACTGCGCCTTTCTGAACATAGCCTCTTTATCATCTTGCTCATGATAAACCGCAATATCGGCCAAAGCGCCGGGTTGCAGATGTCCACGATCATTCAACCCCAATAATTTTGCCGGGGCCGCCCGGGTCATAATGGCAATATCGTATAAGCTGAACTCCTGTTTCAAATCTTTGAGCAGGGTCAACTCCATAATCTCCGGATCCAGCTCTGCCAGACAGGCCATGCGAAAGTCATAGTCCATCAATAAATGCAGCAAATCCGGATAACGGGTAAACGGTGCACCATTGGGATGATCGGTGGTGAAAAACAAACGCCACGGATCGCCGGATAATAGAAAAATTTCCAGACCAATGGCCCATTGCAAACCATTTACAAAGCTGGCTTTTTTGTATTGATAAGGCACGATGCCACCACTGCCCTCATTTTCGGCATGCCACATCACCCATTTATGCGGACTGGCATCACCACGACGTGAGAATTGAGCGATGATATCCCCTGACATTGTCACCGTCTGACCAAATAACACCTGTCCGACATCCATGGTGATATTGGGATGTCGATTAAAGGCTTCCATCAATTGAGCTGCAGCCGAAGAGAAACCGCGATTACCCTCTGCGCCATAACCATAAAATTGCACATGCGCCAGATGCATGGGTAAGCCCTGGGCAGCCTCCATGGTATCAATGGCGGTTTGTACATTACCGGGAACACCCAAATTATTACAATGCACATGTACCGGGTGCGGAATACCCAATTGATGCACGGCGGTCTGCAATGAGGTTAATAAGCGCCGAGAGCTGATGCCATAATCCGGTACTTTATCATCCAGACCAAACTGTTCAACCCCGGCTTTAAACGCCTGCGAACCACCGGCATTAATTACTTTCAAACCTAATGCCTGGGTGGTGTTAATGGTCCAGCTTACATAGTCATTAATCTGATCCTGCGAAGCACCACTTCGCAACATGGATACCAGCAAATCATCACTGCCAAGAATCGCCAGTGCAGCCGTATCAATGATGGGGATATCCGCCATTTCTCGATGCACCTGCGGCGCATTGACCGGCAACATTGCCGGTTCAACCACCATGCTGTAGCCCATTTCAGTGTAGCGATAACCAGTTTCAAAACTTGACCAACGAGCGTTATAAAACGGCAGATTTTCCTGTCTTTGCAGATGATTACGGTGTTGATCTGGTAGCAATAAACGGGCGGTATTCACGTTACCGCCTGCAATATGGCTATGAATATCCACGCCGCCTGCCATGGTAATAGCCCCGTCTAAATCGTAGGTAATAGCTGAATCTCTGTCATTAATCTGTTTCGGATCAACGATTCGATCATCTCGGATCCACAAATCCATCAATTCGCCATTCAGTTTTTGTACCGGGTCGTATACTCGAGCGTTTTTAAGCCGGGTTAACATGGTTTATCCCACACATCTGTAATAATTGGTTTTCCATTTTTTTTGCATCAAGCGGCTTATCGGTAATGAACTCAATACGACTTTTTGCTGGCTGAGTGGGCAGTTTTTCAATTGTTAACTTGTCATCAGCTTGATTGATAGCGACACACCCCTCACTTGTTCGAAAAACCGCTTTAAGCCGAATCTGTTTAAATTGCTCCAGCCATGTAATCAGCGGTTGGTAATCAAAACAGAATGTTGATTTGAACCGCCAGCCATAGCTATACCAGCCACTTAACTTTTGAGTGGCCGCCAGGTAGCCGCAATCTGGAATAAGTTGTTCTTCATTATCAAGATTAAAAACCGCTGGTTGCTCCTGCCAGATGGCCTGATTAAATTTAGCTTTTGGATCTAACCATTCAGGATTAATTTTTGCGTCCTGAATGATTTGTAAAGGTAGTTCCTGAAGATGCATTTCATTTAAATAAGCTGTTAAAGCAGCAATTTCGCTCTGACCATACATATCGGCCTTGTTCGCCACGATCAGATCGGCGATTTGTAACTGCTGCTGAAAAGTCTCATGCTCGCGATATTTCGCATCAGACATATGACGTGCATCAACCAATGTCAGGGTGGCGCGTAAATCTATGACCGATTGATAAAATTCTCCTGACAGCACGGCGATCACTTCTTCCGGGTGTCCCAACCCACTGGGTTCAATCAATAATCTGTCGGGTTTGGCTTTACCAATAAGTTGATTAAGTGCGACCTTCATCGGCAAACCTGCGGCACAGCACATACAGCCCCCGGGTACTTCGCGAATCGTGACCTTTCCTAGAGAATCGTCATCGGTTTGCAATAGCTGCCTATCAATGCCCACTTTGCCAAATTCATTAATTAATACTGCCCAGCGTTCGCCTGCCGGTTTGGTATTTAGTAGCTGCTGGATCGCCGTGGTTTTACCAACGCCGAGAAAACCGGTAATTACATTGGTCGGTATCGCTTTTTGAAACAGCTTGAACGTTTGTTCAGCCACGGTTTCTGCGAGTTTGTAATGTCATTAAGCCAATAAAAAACAGCCCTATTAGCATTAAATTAATGAGCGTTTTAGCAGTGTTGCTCTGATTGATGGGCTGATAGTCAAATTGAGGAATATCGGCAAAATCATCCTCCGTAAACGGCTTGTCAAAAAAATAGAAATTAAAGAAATATTTGCGTAATTGCTGGTGATAATCACCAATCTGATCCAGAAATGCCTGACTTGCCAGCATATCGGTATCGGCAAAACGATTCATACTGTATTGCAAACGCATTACCGGGGATAACCAGGCAACTTTATTGCCAATTTGGTGGGAGTTAAGGCGACTCTCACGAAACTGCGCGACTGCCCCCGCCACAATCACATCGCTCATATGCTGCATCGCATAATACCAACGCCAGTCAAACGACTGTTGCAATGTCGCCTCGGTAATCGCCCACTGTGGATAATCCTGCAGGTAGGCATCAAAATCCGCTTGTTTATCCCTATCCCAGCTGTCATGCATATATTCACGCTGATCAAACAGCATTGAGACATGCTCCGCGGGTTGCTGTTGTTGCGTCTGGTAGAGATAAGCCAAACCAGGCAATACAAAAGCAAATACAATCCACAGACTGATAAATAACAAACTGTTAAAGATAGCTGTGCGTTGCAGGCTGATAATCCAGCCGGTAATCAAAAACCAGCAGAGTTGATAGGCTAATAATACCGCTGCAATCTGCCACCATAAGCCATTCAGTCTGATATCCGTCAGTACAACAGCTGCCAGTAATATCACTATATTTACGACTGCCAGCAAGCCTGCTGCAATGAGCATTTTTTTAGTTAATAACATACCGCTATTAGCCACCTGAGAGGCCAATAATGACCAGCGCCCGCTGGCCTTCTCTTCTGCAAGCAGATTTAAACTTAAGGCAGCGATTAATAACGGCATCAGGTAAATCCAGATAAAACTCAAGTCCAGCTTACCAATGGGCATAGCAGCAATATTGCCAGTCGCGGTATTGCTCAATTGGCTTTGCAAACCTAATAAACGAACCCGTGTATGTGTAGCCGCTTCGCTACGTTCACCATGTATCAATGCCGACCAGGCAGACGGTTTTTGCCAGACAGGATGAAACTGGTAATAACTCATATAACCAGAGTCGTATGGAACTAAAGGAGCATCCTTCTGATAGTCGGCCAATTCGGCTTGATAATTTACTTCGCTGATAGTCCGCTGTTGATATTCCCGTTGCAGTCCTATCTGACCCCAGATAATGGCTAATACAGCAGTTAACAGATAGGCTAGCATCAACCATTTAAAAAGCTTGTTCTGCCATAACAAGCGTAATTCAAATTGGATAAATTTCACCTTAATCAACCTCATTACGACTACGGGAAAGTAACAACACACCGATGATTAACCATCCCAGTAATATTAATAAAGGCCGGTAAATCAGATTCAGTTCGTTCTGTAAGGTAGGTGATTGATAATCAAATTGCTGCAGATTTACCAATTGCTCATTCGTGACTTTTTGTTCACGGTCATGGGCATGGTCGATTTGTTCTGCATGCAACTGATTCAGTTGCTTAATGAAATTAAAGCGAAATTGCTCCGCAGCGTTTTCATAATGCAAAAAACTACCCGCATTGGTCGCCGCAAAAATAGACGATAACTTATTGGCTAATAAATACGGTGAAAACCACGCTACATAACTGACCAGTTGATTTTGCTGCTCAGCAATTTGCATCAAGTTTTCATATTGTTGGGTAAATACTTCGCTGGTAATGCGCTCGCCTTCTTGCATCACGACACCACGCCAATTCACCGGAAGATCTTCAACACGTGAGACGCCATATTCTGCTAATACTTTTTCACGAAACTCGGAGAAATGTGGATCGTCAGGGTTATGGGAATCACCTACTTTGGCAATTTCCTGTGCCGTCTGAATATCAAACACCGCACGATCCGGCATCGGATATTGCATTTCTGCGAGACTGTAAGCCATTTTAGGCATCACAATCACCGTGAGCAGCCAGAACAACAGCAATGCAGACAGGCTTTGCTGATTAGTGCGACACCAGTTGGAGAACAATATCACTGCGATGGTCCAAAGCAGACAATAAAACAGGAACAAAACAAACATAGATCCCATGCGTAAAACATCACTTCCATGTACCTGAGTTTGTAGCATAAAGCCTATTGCAATAATAAAAATCACTAACAGAAAGACCAGCGAAATCAGGCTGTATGCCAGCGTTTTGCCAATTAATAGCTGTTTGACACTGATGCCTTGTGAGACCAGTTGCCGTAATGTTCCCTGACCACGCTCACCACTAACACTATTAAATGCCAATGCAATCAACACCAAAGGCCAGATCACCAGAATAATCGTCGCGCCTGACAGATATCCAAGTCTCATATAGGCCGTGCTACTGACATATTGTTTGAAGCTGCTGTTGTTTTGCCGATGCGCTTCCAGAAATAAAGCATTACCGACAAACGGATTTACACCGCTATCGATAAAGCTCAGCGGTGAGATGATACGAAACACCATCGTGCCGTAATGTGCTGCACGATGCGGATGCCGATCTGGCTGAGCATCCCATTCAGCATCATTCTGTTGCTGCCAAATGGTTTGCGCTTCAATAAAATCCTGCTGCTGTTGCCAATGTGAAAACGCAATTAATGCCGTTAACACCAGCAACAATGGCAACAGGATTTTCAGGGTCTGGCTGCGCCATTGCGTAATGAGCTCATGACGTGCAATTTCAATAATTGTCTGCATCATGATTAGAACTTGTACGCCACTGAAACGCTGGCATTGATACCGTCACCAGGTGAATGAATGGTGTCAACCGGATCGCCAGCATTCCCAAAGTCGTAGACGTATTCATAATATTCATTCATCAGATTATTAATCTGAAAATTGATATTGCCCCAGCTTGTCTCGTAATCAAGACTGGCATTCACCAGATTGTATTGACCAAACTTGCCGCCGGCATTTGCTTCATTAATGTAACCTGAGCTGCGCATAAGAAAAGAGGAACTAAAAGCCTGAGCCACGATCGAATCGTTTGACCAAAAACGAGAAACGAAAGGGCTCAAGTATGTACAATTTAGAGAAAATGTATTGCGAAGTCGATGATTTTTGCCAAAGATTTATCCCGGCCTGGCAACACCAGCAGATAGCAGCCGGAGATAAATGCCGGAACAAGCCTGGCAAGTTGTCGGAAAGTGAAGTCATCACTATTCTGATTTTATTTCACCAGCTCCGCTTCAGAGACTTCAAGACCTTTTATACACACTATGCTCGGAAGCACTTGAAGCAAGCTTTCCCCCAACTGGTTAGCTATACCCGCATGTTGAAACTGCTGCAAAGTGTGCTGGTTCCCCTGTGTGCCTTTATGACACAACGTTACGGCAAACCAACCGGCATCGCCTTTGTTGATTCAACCAAACTGGCGGTATGCCACAACATTCGCATTCCTCGAAACCGTGTCTTTAGCGGTGTTGCAGAGCGAGGCAAGGGCACCATGGGCTGGTTTTATGGCTTCAAGCTACACCTGTTAGTGAACGAACAAGGTGAAATACTTTCAGTAAAAATCACAACGGCCAATATTGATGACCGCAAGCCCATACCGGACATGGTCAAACAGCTATGGGGCACCTTGTATGGCGATAAAGGTTATCTGTCTCAAACACTTAAAGAGTCATTAGCCGAACAAGGCATTAAGCTGGTCACCGGCATTCGCAAGAATATGAAACCGCAACTGATGACGTTATGGGACCGGTTGATGTTGAGAAAACGCTATGTGATTGAAACAATATTTGACCAATTGAAGAATATTTCTCAAATCGAACACTCACGGCACCGCAGCCCTGTCAGCTTTATGGTCCACCTCATGGCTGGATTGGTGGCTTATACCTTCCAACCCAAGAAGCCTTCTATCAAGTTGAACAGGAATGAAAAGGGCGCGCTTATGCAGATCTGAGGTTAATGTAAGAAGATCCCTGGGCATCGTAGTGAAGACGTCCTGTCAGTGCCGGAGTAAACAGATAGCTAACACCCGTCGAAGCGGTATAGGAAGGAATACTGCGTAATTCATTTCCCTTGTCAGCTCCGGGACTTTGAATTTCTGAATCCACGGTGCTGAAGTTACCCCATAGGGTCAGTTTGTCAGTTGCCATCCAGCTCATGCCAAAATCCGCGCCCTGCCGCAGCGTTTCACCCACATTGCGAGCGAGGCCATCAACCAATACAAACTCGTCTTTAGCCTTCTGTTCCCAGTAAGATAAACGGAATTCGAGGCTATAGACTGGCATCCACTTCACCCCTAATTCCCAGCCATCATTGATGGATACATCACGAGCTGAACGATCGCCATCAGTATAGGCACTACTGCTGACCGGATGCTGGAAACTGCGTCCTGCATTGGCAAATAAAGTCACTTGATCAGTTGGGTAAAGAAACAGATTGAATTTGGGTTGAACTATTGTTCCATAGTCATAACTGTCTTGATTACTGATGACCTCATCTGCCGCATTACGTTGTTTAAAATCTCCATCAATCTGATCAGCACGTATAGCAGCATTCCAGGCGATAAACTCATTTGGTGCATGAGATACCTGCAGATAAGTAACTTTGCTGACAAAGTCATAGTCAAAGTTACGTGATACATTACTGGCATCACGTTGCCGTAAATTGTCGATGGTGCCAAAACGTTGCTCCAACACATCCTGGCGTTCAATATCAAATCCCCAGTTCAAGGCCCACTGCTCATTAATATCCCAGGACAATGTCGATATAAAGCCGTAATGATCCTGTTCATCATAACGATTGCCCAATGAACCAGCCTCACTAAACCGCACCCAACGCTCACGTTCGTAATAGTTGTAATACGCTTTGGCTGACCAGGTCAGATCATTACGTAAAGCAGTATCAAAATGCACGCTATATGATTGGGTTTCTTTATTGCCACCATCCTGGCTGGCATAAGCTGCAGAACGAGTCGGGTGTTTACGGGCTTCGTCTTGGGTCAGATAACCGGGCGCATCGGCATCATATTCTGCCATTCTGGCGATAAAGCCTATTGAAGTATCGTCGGTTAAATCATAAAACCAGCGACCACCGACACTGTATTTATCAATATCGTAATTATCCCGATAGCCTTCTGATTCACGGTAACCGACGAAATAGCTGTGCTGCAATCCACCGGTCTGTTCTCCCCAATATCCCTGAATCTCACGTGCGTTATAACTGCCGAGTGTTACTTCAACTTCACGGCCAATATCCGAACGGGTAGTAATATTGTAGTTACCCGCGACATTGAAAATACCATAACGTGGATCGCTGTTGCCTTTATAGACCTGAATCGTATCGATAAAGCCCGGAAACAACTGATCCATCTCACTGTAGCCGTTATGCAGATTGGACGGAATGCCATCAATTAACAGCTTGGCATGGGGAGTACTTCCCTCAGCAGCAAAGCCGCGAATACCAATATCGGTATTAATAATGCCCTGATTGTAACGGGCAAAATAAACACCCGGATTTTGGTAAACAATTCCATAGTGTTATTCACATGACTGATGGATAACTCTTCGCGCGAGATAATATCCTGTGAACCGGCCAGGTTTTCATCGGCATAATCCGGACGAGTTCCAAGTACCACTAAAGGGTCTATACGGGCAGCGGGTTCATTATCTGTCTCGGCAACAACCACAGATAACGGCAGAGCAGACACAATCAGGCTGCTGATAAGTGTTTTTTTCACGGTAAAGTCCTTTAGGTTCTTTTTTACTTTGATAGCCACCATCGCTGGAGACTATTTTTGTTCTACAAAGTAGTAATAGAGGGACAATCGTCCCAACAATTTAAGCTGCAAACTGATCAAAGTAACGTTGCGTTAGCTGATCCAATGTTAACGTTTGCGTGGTAATTAAATCGGTTAAATGACCTTGTTTCATAATGCCAATCCGGTCAGCAAGCTGATGAGCGCATAAAAGATCATGTGTGACGATCAACACGGCCGCACCGCGAGATTTAATCGTATTCACTACTTGAATAAAATCCTGAGTGGCAACCGGATCCAGCCCAGAGGTCGGCTCATCCATCAATATCAAACGGGCATGCTTTAACAAGGCAAATGCAATGGCCACTTTCTGGCGCATCCCTTTGGAATATTCAGCTAAGTGCTTGGAAAAGTCTGCCTGTTTAAGCCCTGCACTGATTAACGCTTCATGGACTTGCTGATCGGTTAATTTCATTTTGGCCAGCACCGCCAGATAGTGAATATTTTCAATGGCATCAAAACGTGGATATAGATTCACATTTTCTGGCACATACATGATTTTTTGTCGACAAGACGATGACTGTTGATAAAGATCCTGACCTTCTAAAGTGGCGCTGCCACTGGTTGGTGCGGTAAAGCCTAATAACATATTTAAGGTGGTGGTTTTACCTGCGCCATTTGCACCCAATAAACATAAAACTTCGCCAGAAGCGATTTTAAAGTCGAGATGATCAACGGCAATTCGATTACCAAATGATTTGGTTAACTGGTTCACTTCCAGCATGATTTCTCCTGGATTTAATTATTTATAAAGGGTGAAAAAGATTCTTAAAATACGATATATCACATCATTGTTAAGCCAAAAAAAGGGTTAACTATCCTGCTGGCAGGTTTCACATAATCCATGTAGTTCAAGTTGCGGACTGTTAAGCTGAAAATGATTATGCTCAATGCTCTCTTCGAGTGCATGAATCAGTTGCTTGTCTACCCCTATTTCTCTTACCTGCTGACAGTTATCACAAATCAAAAACTGTGGTGTCTGGTGTGAATGCGAGCAGGCAATATGAGCACAGGCAATAAATTTATTATTGGAGGCCAGTTTATGTACCAGGCTATTCTGCATTAGAAAGTCCAGCATTCGATAGACCGACATGACTGGAATATTTTCCTCGGTTTTCTGACGATACAAGTCAGCAATTTCATAAGCTGAACGAGGTGCTTGTGCGTTCAATAACACTTCGAGAATATGCTTGCGTTTACTGGTTAACCGCACACCATGGTCAACACAGCTACGTTCAGCTTGTTGCATTACTATATTGGTATCGACTTTCGCCATCACTGGATCCGGATAGAGGTTCGTTGTTGATTAAGTTTTAATTGCTGCTGGCCGGTCGGTAAAACCATCTGCACTTGCAAACTTTCCAGATTACTATAGACATCAAATAAATTGATTTTCAATTCGGTAATATTTTCAGGTTCTTCACAATGTAAAAAATAGCTGACATCTACGTCGGCGTGTCCTGCTTCGTCAGCGTCCGCAAACGGTTCTTCCACCTCGATTGATTCAGCCTTACAGCTCGAACCCTGAACTTCCACAAGGGTAGCAAGCATTTCAAGCTGTTGCAGCATATCCTGATAAATGGCTTTTTGCTGTTCTGTTTCCGGCTGATGTTCAAACCCCAGAAAATTCATTAATGGTGATTTTAAATGCATCATCAATTGGTGATCATCCATCACTAAATCCAATGTGGCCATTCCATGCACATGGGCACCATGATGGCGATGACCTGCATCATGATCATGATGTTCGTCCTGAGCATAGACAATAGAGCTCAGGTGCAAGCCACAAAACAGGGTGACTAAATATAATGCAACTCGCATGTCCAACAGTCTCCTACTCACTCGGCAAAATCCAGGGTCAGTAATAATCTTTTATCGGTCTTATTAATATGCGGTGAACGATGCACAATGCCATTCACCTGACTATTAATCCAGCCATCACCCTTGAACAATCCAACCTCTCCCTGCTGAAGTTGTTGAATATCCTGATGATGTCGATATATTCCTGACAAATGATCAGGTAATCCATTAGCACCAGCCCCCAGTTTTGAACGATCGACATCGTCTTCTTGCAACCATTCACTACCCTGTCCGTGATAGGTCATTACCAACCGACAAGCTAAATGATCAGTATGAAATCTGGGGCACATCGTCTCGTTTATCAGGCTGAGGCGCAAGCCTACAACATTTAAATCGAACAGATCTGCATACATTTCCACTAACTCACTGACATCATCAATAAATAAATGTCGTTGCGGATTCTCTGGTAATAATCCGCCAAGCCATTCACTGACTTCAGCTGGAGCAATTATTGTGCGTAATTGTAACGCATTGAGTCCTGCAGTGTTTTTTGCAATTGACGCTGCCAAATAACCAGATTGATATGCGGTTGATAAATTGAGGTCATCACTAAAGGCGAATCTGCTGTCTGCACATGCTCAAATACTGGATTGAAGGCTATAGCACTCTGATTCATTTCAAGCTGTCTCCCAGGCTGGGAAAGGATCGGGCAATGTCTCCCATAGCTGCTTCCCGGACAATAATTCACTGTCATTCAATAAACAGGCATCCAGTTCTGCTGTGACCATTTCAGCATTTAAGTTCTGACCAATAAACACCAGTTCCTGACGCATATCACCGAAGGGTTCCTGCCAGTTTTCTTTGATAGTCTTTTGACTTTCTTCATCCTGTGGCCAGCGATTTTCGGGGATGGCTTTCCAGAACATGCCGGCAAAACCATAGCGGGCAATCCCACCCGCCTGATTCCATTGACCGGCAAACTGCGGCCGACTGGCTAGCCAGAAATAGCCTTTGGAGCGGATTAACTTGCCGCAAGGCCAATCCTGATGCACAAAATCATAGAATTTCTGTGGGTGAAAAGGTCGTCTGGCAACATAGGTAAAACTACTGATGCCATATTCTTCGGTCTCGGGAATGTGTTCGCCGCGCATTTCTTTCAGCCATCCTGCTGCCTGCTCGGCTTTTTCAAAACTGAACTTCTGCGTACCCAATACTTTATCCAATGGGATCTGGCCATTTTCTATCGATATAATCTCTGCTTCAGTATTGAGGCTTTTCAAAATGCCCGTCAGCTCGGTTAGCTGTGCAGCAGTACATAAATCGGTTTTGCTTATCAAAATGACATCGCAAAACTCAACCTGATCCACCAGCAAATCTGCCACACTGCGCTGATCATCTTCACCTAGACTTTCACCAGTCTCCTGAAGTTGTTTGGCTTCATTAAAATCACTCAGGAAGTTCACCGCATCCACCACCGTCACCATGGTGTCGAGACGGGCTATCTGTGACAGGCTTTCTCCCTCTTCATCAGCAAAGGTAAACGTCTCTGCCACTGGTAACGGTTCGGAAATGCCGGTTGATTCAATGACCAGATAATCAAAACGTTGCTCTGCGGCCAGTTGACGAACCTCAATCAACAGATCTTCACGCAAGGTGCAACAGATACAGCCATTACTCATTTCAACCAGCTTTTCTTCTGCACGATTCAGTTGCACATCCTGCTGGATTTGCTGTGCATCGATATTGATTTCACTCATATCATTGACAATAACCGCCACTTTTCGACCTTCGCGGTTATTCAGAATATGGTTGAGAACGGTTGTTTTACCCGCACCAAGAAAGCCTGATAACACAGTAACTGGTAAACGTTTATCTGGATTTAACTTCATAGAGGCCTTCTTTTTGTTCATTAATGGTTTTGGCGTCAGTGCAATATTCGGCAGTCGGGCGTATCAGCAAACGAGCAATGCCGATCGGCTCACCGGTTTGCAGGCAATAACCATATTCCCCACTGCGAATGCGTTGCCTTGCTGCATCAATTTTGGGAATCAATTGACGTTTTCGGTCAGCAATACGCAAAGCAATTTGTGACTCCTCTTCCTGCTGCGCCCTATCCAGTACATCACTGACCTGGCTGTTGCCCAGCATTTGATTTTTTACTGCAGATATCTCATCCAGGGTTTCAGTTCTGAGTTGCTGCAGACGACGATCAAAAAAAGCCAACTGTTCAGCATTCATATACTCGGTCTCGGAAGCCGCTAATAAATCCTGTTCATCCATTTGCATTTCCTTGTGGAGCAGGAATGAGTCGCAGTGACAGATTTCGGTTCCAGAGATGGGCAGTAATCACCAGCAGTCCACCACTCAGAGTGATCCATGTCTCCAGAGATTCCGGACCGATTAATGCTGAAACCATGGTGAAAAGTCCTATTCCGCCGAGTAATAAAGGCCAACGATTTTTATGTCTGCGATAAGCTCCCGGTAAACTCAGGATCGCCAGCAGGATCACCGGAACGAGCATTACCTTATGCACCCATTCAGAAGTAAACCAATCCCCTAACAGTCCAGCTGTGCCAAATCCAATGACTATTGGTGTTAATAAGCAATGGATCATGCATGCACCTGAGCAGGCCACGGCCAAATCATCTTTCATTTTCAGCCACCTCATTAACTATGATATATCATATCATTTCAGTAAGCGCGGCAACTGTCAACCATTTAAAACAGAATTCTTATTCAGACATCCGTTTAATCAGGACATGTAATTCATAAAGTGTGGTTTGAAACGTGGTTTCCTGAGCATTGAATCCTGCCCGGCTGGCATGAACATCTCCGGCTAGATAACTGGCCAGTAAGTCATTTCCAGATTGAAAGATGTAATGATGAAATTGGCTTATCTGGTCAAGCGTGGCATCGTCCAGGTAATGATGATATCGGGCTTTTTCAAGCCAAATTCCGCAATGAGTATCGGATAATTGGGTTATAGGCCACTCGGTTTTAATCTCAGGCTCAACAAACAGTCTTTCCTGAAGTTGATGCAACCAGTATTTAAGATAAAAATAAAACAGACTGAGTCGTGCCTGTTTATGGTTTTTCAATAGACCCGATTGCGAACACCATTGCCTGAACGGCTGATATGAGCTTAAAAACTTCATCAGTTGATCAATAGGCAAAGGCTTGGCTAACGCATAGCCCTGTGCTTGATTACAGCCCATTGCCAATAGCACCTCACCGTGGGCAATAGATTCAACCCCTTCGGCAATGACCTGAATATTGAACGACTGTGCCAACGCAATAACACCTTCTACAATCTTGCAATCCTCAGGCTCGCTCAACATTCGTCTGACAAAGGTCTGATCTACTTTGACAACATCTACTGGTAAAACCCGGATATGGGTCAACGATGAATAGCCGGTACCAAAGTCATCCAGTGCCGTGGTAATGCCGAACTCTGATTTACAGAATTCGACCACATTACTGATAAGGCTCAAATCGCTTAACCGATTACTTTCCAGTATTTCAATCTGGAAGCGACTGGTGTCAAGGCCATGATAATGCTGTATCTGATATTTCAGCCAGTCAAAAAAGTCCGCTGTCGATAAGTGATATGCAGTGAGATTAATACTCAGCTGATAGTTATGACCATCCTGTTGCCAGGCTGCGAGCTGTTTTAATGCCTGACGGATAACCCACTGGCCAAGACTGACTTCCAATTCAGTATCATAAAGCTGGTCAATAAATTTATCCGGTGACAGCAGACCGCGTTTGGGATGTTGCCAGCGAATCAAGGCTTCAAAGCCAAAAATATGCCCGGTACTCAGCGTTACCTTGGGTTGATAAAACAGAACAAACTGATCTTCACTTATTGCAGTCGCAATTTCCCGCAGTTGCTGGTTACGCTCGGTGATCTGAACTTCCTCACCGGGATCATAAGCAAACACGGTAGATTTTCCATCCAGCTTGGCTTTATACATACATTGATCAGCATGGCGGATTAATGTGTCCAGACTGCCTTTATCTTCGGGATAAAGCGTATAGCCTACTGAAGCTGTAATCATCATCGGCACATCATTGATGATAAAGGGAAGCGATATGGCTGAAAGCACTTTATTAATGGTGTCTGTGGCAGCAGCATGGCTGGCAATACCACCGATAATCAGCACAAATTCATCACCACCATAGCGTACAATGCTATCGGTTTTCTTCAGAGCAGTTCGAACACGTTCCGGAACCTGTTCCAACAATTGGTCAGCGGTAACCTTGCCATGAATATCATTAATACTTTTGAACTCATCCAGATCCATAAAGGCCACGACCAGTTTTTCATCCTTCTGGTCTGCAAGAGCACTCATGTGACGGAATTCATTTTCCAGCCGGTTTTTATTGAGGATCTGATGTGAATTTCGATTAAGAACCAGATCAGAAAGAACAGCACGATACTTCCTGTCGGTGGTGATATCACTTAAATGACCCAAGTAAAACACTTTGCCGTGGGCATTGATTCGTTTAACACTAAACCGGGCTATATAGTGCGATCCATCTTTGCGTTTATTGGACACTTCGCCTTGCCAGAAACCATTGCGCTGCAATGACTGCCATAGAGATTGATTAAATATTTTATTTTGGCTTTCAGCACTAAGGATTTGTGGTTTGCTACCGATAAGATCAGAACGGGAGTAGCCAGTGATATGCTGCATAGCTTCATTAATATCAACAATGTTCTGCTGTTCATCCGTGATGACGATGCCTTCATGTGCGAATTTGAAAGCATTCTCTAATAATGTGTTTCTCACACTACGTGCCTTGTCCTTAATGTTGATCTTTTGCCATACGTTCCGTCAGCCGTGCAAGCCCAGTTCACAAGGCTTTCACGCTTACTGAGCAACACTGGCTTATCTAAATACCACGGTAATAGATACCATTGGTAATGAAACTACAGATGGTAACTAACTATGTCAATAACAACTGTTTACACTCTTTAATTGATGAGCGCGAGAAAAGGACCCTTTGGCCTCAGACTGCCTGCTGAGCTTATGTCTTGGCTACGTTCTGAGGCGACACAGCACAATCGGAGCACGACCAGTGAGGCATTGTTTTTATTACAAAATAGCCTGACTCATCGCTTCGGCAAAACGACTGTGCAAGAATTTCTGCTAAAACACCCTACCACTACCTTCACCGAAGCGTTTGGGTTACGCATACCTGATGATCTGAAAAGCCTGTTGCGCGATTTCAGTCAACAACATGAGATCAGCCTGAATCTGGAAATCGTTATGCGTCTGACCCAGTCTTATGAAAAACATCGCCGCCATTCTGTTGCGGTTAAAATAAGACCGAACGGTTGCCGTACCATTGCTAATGGTGAATTAGTCATTTCAGATTCAGAAGAACAACTACTGTGTATGTTTCGTGGACTCAATGAAACGAACAAAAAGGTGATTATGACCTTAATCAATAATCTCGCTGCCAACGACTGAGATATTCTCAGTTTTATTTGGCGAAACGTCTTTGCTCCATTAAAAATCCCGACTATGATCGCGGTCTTGACTGACTCTTTGGCTGCAATTCATGCAAACACCTACATCCTCTCAAATCTCTTTTCAAAACAAATTAGAGCGCCTGCGACAAAATCGTTTGTTCGAAATTATCGTGGTCAGCGTTATTTTGTTTTCTGCCATGGTCACGGGGGTCAAAACCTATGAAATCCCTCTGCAGGTTCTGCGCTTAGTCGACTGGCTGGATTATGCGATTACCCTCTTTTTTGTTGTCGAAATAAGCGTTCGTTTTCTGGCAGAACCCAATAAGCGGGATTTTTTCAAAAGTGGCTGGAATGTGTTTGACACCCTTATCGTCACGGTCTCTTTGATACCGGTCAATGATAGTGAACTGGCTTATGTGGCCCGGTTGATACGTATCTTTCGGGTTTTACGGATGGTCTCGGTAATTCCCGAACTACGTCATTTGCTTAATTCTCTACTTAAGGCGTTACCTCAGCTTGGTTATGTTGCCTTGATGATGTTTATTATCGTCTATATCTTTGCCGCGATTGGCACCACGCTGTTCGAAGGGATAAATGATTTTCTTTGGGGTGATATTGCTGTCTCAATGCTGACGTTGTTCCGGGTAATGACATTTGAGGACTGGACTGATGTTATGTACGAGACCATGGCAGTGTATCCACTAAGCTGGATTTATTATCTGATGTTTATCTTCCTCAATACTTTTGCCTTCCTCAATATGCTGATTGGTATTGTCGTCAATGTAATGGAACAGGAGCGTGCCGAAGAACATGAAGAAGCGCATAAAAACGATATGACCATTGAACACTTGTCGGCACAGCTTGAAGAGCTCAAGCAACTCATCAAAGCAAAATCCTGATTTCAGCAGTGGCTGGCAAAATGTAATCACTCATCTTCACATCCGATTCACAGTTGGCATTCGATCATTGAGATCTCTAATCAGGAGGGATGTCGATGTTTGGTCGTAAATTATCTCTGTTGCTGTTTATCACGCTGTTAGCAGGATGTCAGTCAATGTCAAAACCGATTCGTACCGAAAATAATGTAGATATAAAGCGCTTTATGGGTGATTGGTATGTCATTGCCAATATTCCGACCTTTATTGAAAAAGGTGCTCACAACGCTGTCGAAACTTATGAACTGAATGACGATGGCGCTATCGCCACCACATTTACCTTTAACAAAGACGGTTTTGATGGCGAACAGAAACAATACCATCCAAAAGGCTTCGTTATGGATGACGGGTCAAATGCGGTTTGGGGTATGCAGTTTATCTGGCCCTTCAAAGCAGATTATCGAATCGTCTATCTGAATGACGACTACACTCAGACAATTGTAGGTCGCGAAAAACGCGATTATGTGTGGATAATGGCGCGAACACCGCATATTCCGGAACAGGATTATCTCAAGATGCTGCAACTGCTTGCTGAGCAGGGTTATGATATTTCACAGATTAAGAAAGTACCGCAACGCTGGTAAACCCATATCGTAAAACGGTATATATAAATCTGTATTAATTAATTCTTTTTATATTGAATTATTGCGATGATAGTCGCCTTCTAACTGTTCAGGCGATACAAATAAATGTCATGGGAAGCTTGGTTTACCATCTGCGTGACCTGTGGGGTCCTGCTGGTTTTAACATTCACACGGGTACGCCCGCACATTGCCATGATTACGGCGATGACGGTGTTATTAGCTACCGGAGTTCTGAGTGGCCCACAGGCCCTGGCTGGTTTTAGTAATGAAGGATTGATTACCGTTGCTGCGATGTTCATTGTTGCAGCCGGCTTACATGCCTCTGGTGGTGTGGATATTCTTGTTAAATCATTGCTAGGCTCCCCAAAATCTATCCGAGGTTCCTACCTGCGGATGTTTACACCGGTGTTTTTTCTCAGTGCTTTTTTAAACAATACGCCCGTGGTAGCCACCATGATTCCGGGGCTGCTTGCCTGGTGCAAACGAATTAACATCAATCCCTCGAAACTTATGATTCCTCTGAGTTACACGGCTATTCTGGGCGGGACACTGACATTAATTGGCACCAGTACCAACCTTGTTTTAAATGGTCAATATCAATCATTAACCGGTGAAGCTGGTTTTTCAATTTTTTCCATCACGATTATTGGTTTACCTGTCGCCATTTGTGGCTTGATTTTTATGTGGCTGTTTTTTCCTAAATGGCTGCCTGATATCGGGAAAAGTCACGCATTTGAAAATGTTCGGGAGTTCACCCTGGAAGTGATGGTCGAGGCAAATGGCCCATTGGTTGGACAAAGTATTCAACAAGCTGGTTTGCGTGAGCAGAAAAGTGTTTATCTGGTAGAAATTGAGCGAAACGGAACATTGTTAACGGCAGTAACGCCTGAACAACGCCTGCAAGGTGGTGATCGTCTGGTGTTTGCCGGAGACACTCAGGGCATTACTGATTTACTTCGCATCAGAGGTATTGTTGCCTCTACTTCCGATGCAGAAAGCACTGTACTTTCTGCAGATCGTCCGGAAAGAAGCCTGGTGGAAGCTGTCGTTTCACCGCACTGTGCAGCCATTGGCGAAACCATTCGCGAAGCAAAATTCCGTCAGCGATATGGTGCGGTGATAATGGCTGTAGCCAGAAATGGTGAACGTATCGTAGGCAACCTGAGCACTATTGTTTTAAAAGCAGGTGACTCTCTGTTGTTGGAGGCCAGACCAGCTTTTGTCAGTCGACAACGTTATAACAAAGACTTCTTATTGATTAATGATTTGGGCAAAGAATCTCCCAATCATGATAAAGCAGCGCTTGCCTGGGTGATTTTGATCGCTCTGGTAGCTGCAGCTGGATTCGGTATTATTGATATGCTGCATGCGTCATTAATTGGGGCAACATTGATGATATTGACCGGTTGTTGCTCAGTAAGTCAGGCAGAGCGTAGCCTTGATCTGACTGTTATTTTAACCATTGCCGCATCGTTTGCCTTAGGTGTCGCTCTGCAGCAGACAGGGGTTGCTGATGTGGTGGCGAGCGGTATTGTTTCATTAAGCCAGAATCAACCCTGGTTAATGCTGGTGATGACCTATATCGCTGTGTCTGTACTGACCGAAGTGATTACCAATAATGCAGCAGCGGTATTAATGTTGCCGATTGTGCTGGAATTAACATCTAAAGCCGAACTGCACAATGAACCATTCGTGTTTGCGATTATGATGGCGGCATCAGCAAGTTTTGCTACCCCACTGGGCTATCAGACAAATCTAATGGTGTATGGTCCGGGGGGATATCATTTCCGTGACTTTTTAACAGTAGGTATTCCGATGAATTTATTTATTGGAGCGGTGACGATTAGCGTCATCATGTTGATCTGGCCAATTAATTAATTTTATGCAAAGTATGAAGCCACAAATTCAACTCGCTTGCCAGCAGGATATTCCTGCACTTGTCAGACTGTTAACGGCATGTGCAAATCATATGTATCAGCAGGGTATGACACATTGGTTGGGTGTTTATGATGAACAATCCGTCCGGGAGAATCTGTTACAGAAGACGGTTTATATTCTTAAACAGGATTCACAGGTTTCAGGTTGTGTCGCTTTAGGCATTAAACCTGCCGATTATTATGTCGATTGCTGGCCAGATGTGCCGAAGGCTGACTTTTATCTGACTCAACTGGCTGTCCATCCACAGCATCAGCAATCGGGTTATGGACGGCTTCTGTTGCAACATTGTCTGAAGTTAATCAATGGACGTACCCTGCAATTGGATGCTGTCGCCCACTACCCTGAGCTATTGGCGTTTTATCGAAAGGCCGGTTTCAGCCAAATAGCCGAGGGTATTGGTCTGGGTGACCGGCGTTTTCTGTTTGAGTACGACAACTTATAAAAGAGTAGTCAGGGTTTCTTTTATGGCCTGTTGCATCGTGCTGCTCCCAGAGTTTATTATTGGTTGGCTTGGGGCTTGTTGAGCTTTCAGAGCCCCAGCCCTGCGGGTTGAGGCTGAAAATGTACTACTTATGTCCACGGATGGACAGGCCGCTATCGCTATCCCTGCTATCACGGCATTTGGGCACCCTTGCCCATCATATGCCGGCGCGCCAGGGAGGCGCGCCGGTCTGCGTGGCCTACATGGATGTAGGTCAGGGGCGTGAGCAGGATGCAGAAGCTTTGCTCGTCGTTTATTTAGAATGACTACAAAAACGCCGGGACAAGCAATGTTCCAGACATTGCTTTTGCATACACTCCATCCATGGAGATAAGCGTTTTTGAGCGCAAGCCCCAAAGGGGTGAGATACAAGGATGCATCTCACAAACTGCTCTCCTAGCGCCTTGATTGGTACATTTTCAGTCATAAACAGAGGCGACTATGAAAGATCAACAAGCCCTACTTCTTACACAAAAATATATTTAATGAATGACAGATTGAACTAATGCATACCTAAACATTTCTTAACGAGAATAAACAATTTTGGAGCATGGCGATGCAAGCTTTACAGGAACAATCCGTAATGTGCCCCTATTGCGGTGAAACCATTGAAGTTTTACTGGATGCCAGTGTGGAATATCAACAATATATTGAGGATTGCTTTGTCTGTTGCCGCCCAATAGAATTTTCAGTCTATGTGAATGCGGACGGTTCATTTCATGTCGTGGCTGTTGATGAAAACGCTTAAAACTAAAAATGTTGACTGGAGCTTATTACATAAAGGCAGTGCCATATTTGCTGAAAAAAACACCACCACTTTTTAAACAAAAGAACGCTTTTTTTAATTGATTTTCAGGTCATTTATATCACGTAAAAATATAAACGCACGGAGTTAAAGGAAAAATATCCCGCCTAAACCAGGAGAGTTTCCTTATTGAAGAATGTTATATTTTCGGTTTCTATTGGACTTTGACCAAAGATGGGAATTCATAATTGAAACGTATTTGGCTTAATGCAGTTAATCTATCTTTGCTCGTTATGCTGTTGATTCCACAAGTGCATGCGTCACTTGATTTACTTGCAGGTGTCGAGGCAGGTATCGACACAAATACAGCAATGAGTAGCGTGGACCTGGATCGAACGCAGGAGATTCTTTCATCAAATGATTTCGAAACCAAACATGTCTGGATTAATCAACATACCAGTACTCAATATCAAATTCAGCTAATGCGCAGTTATTCTTATGGACACTACCCCTGCCTTGCCTATCAATTAAAAATCAAAAACGGTGATGACGTACAGGAAAAATCGCTGGATGCCTGTCAGCATCGAAGTGGCAAGTGGATTTCTGTTTCACCCAGTTCAATGGCTTTTTAAATTAAAAACCTATTCTTAAAATTTAATCTTCTTCATGGCGCATCAGCAATAAATACGGCTCGTTTTGGTGCCGGATATCCTTCAATGGTTTTATGCATATCCTGAGGGTCCAGAAAATCGGCTAACGATTCAAATGTCATCCACTCTGTTGCCCGCTGCTCTTGCAGTGACGTAAGATTTTCATCCACACAACGCACATTCTTATAACCGCATTTCCGCAGCCATAACAGCATCGTTGGAATTGATGGAATAAACCAGACATTACGCATTTTGGCGTAACGTTCCTCTGGCATCAGACTCATGCCTTCTTCCCCATCAATGATTAACGTTTCCAGGACCAGCTCACCACCCGGGCGAAGACATTGACGTAATTCCATCAAATGGTTTAGCGGTGAACGGCGATGATATAAAACGCCCATGGAAAACACCGTATCAAACAAATGCAGTTTTTCAGGCATATGTTCAATACCAATCGGTAAAACAAAATGCTTTTCACTTTGAATAAAGTGCTGCATAAATTGATATTGCATGCTGAATACCAATGTCGGATCAATCCCCATTACCATCTGTGCGCCCTCACCCACCATGCGCCAACCGTGATAACCATTGCCACCACCAACATCCAGAACTTTTCGGCCATGTAAAGAACTGAGATGCGGTAATACGCGATCCCATTTCCAATCCGATCGCCATTCAGTATCAATGTGTATATCAAATAATTGGTACGGGCCTTTGCGCCAGGGATGAAAAGTTTTGATCAGCTCAATAAACGAAGACGTGTCATAAGCCGCCAAATCTTCTTTTGCGCCAATAGCCACCTGTTGTTGCAGTTCTATAGCAGAAGGCTTTATGGAAGGTAAATCCGTCAACGCTTTTTGCCATAATGGCATCTTGCCATGAAAATCGTCCGCCATTCGCTGCTCGGTAAATTTGGCCAGTTGCTCGGCCCAGTCAGCTTGTCCAATGGAGTCAAGCCAACGATAAAACGGTTCATATACGGTCATTTAAACGCTATCAAAGAAGCAAAGTTAAAACATTGAAACCAGCATTCGCTGCGGGAAAAACCAGCGTTGCTAAGTCGTTGTTGATGTGTTGACAGAGTTTCTGGAATTAATACGTTTTCCAGTGCGCTGCGTTTCTGACTGATTTCCAGATCACTATAGCCATTGGCCCGTTTGAAATCGTGATGTGCATCCGTAAAAAAAGTCTGTTGCTCAGCACTGTCAAAAGCCAGTTTTTCCGACAGTATAAATATGCCGCCCGGTTTCAGGCCCTGATAGATTTTATCAATTAACTCATCACGTAAAGCCGGGGCAATAAACTGCAAGGTGAAATTCATCACCACTACCGAGGCATTCTCAATAAGCATCTGGTGAATATCTTCACAGCGCAGCTCAACCGCTACTCGATTGTTATCCGCAGCGATAATTTTCTCTGCCCGTTCAATCATTGCAGGGGAATTATCTACAGCAATAATCTGACAATCTTCAGCCTTAATACGCTGGCGCATCGATAAGGTAATCGCACCTAAGGAACTCCCCAGGTCATAGCAACTGCTGTTCTCCTGAGCATAACGAGCAGCCAGAATGCCGATATTGGAGATCAGGGTGCCATAGCCTGGAACCGAGCGCTGGATCATATCGGGAAACACGTCCACCACGCGTTCATCAAAGCGAAAGTCCACCATCTGCTCCAGCGGTGAAGCGAATATGTTATCGGCTTTTTTGATCATCCCTGTTGCGCCTTCTTTTTAGCAACATTATTCCGCAGATACACTGGTAAAGCCTTATCAGCACTGACAAACTCACCACGCAGATAAAACTGCTCAGCAAGTTTGAGAATCGTTGCTGCAACAGGATAAATATCGGCTTGCTGGTCAATCAATTGTTCAGAAAAGTTAGCTTGCAACATCTCAGCATAAACCTGCCACCCATTACCTGCGCCAAACCAATTTTCGGAATTTGCTGGAAAAAACTGTTTAGCAGTACACACTTTTTCATCATCGATAAGCGTCACAAAACCATCTTTCACCTGAAAACAGGCTGCATATATTTCGTCCATACGGGCATCCATGGCCACCGCTATGTTTTGTTGTCCAAAGGCATCAAAAGCAGCCTGAGCAACAGCAGCAAGTGTTGAAACGGGAATGACGGGAAGTTCACGGGCAAATGCAATTCCCTGCGCAGCTCCGACCCCAATGCGAACACCGGTAAACGAACCAGGGCCCCTACCGAATGCCAATGCCTCAATATCAGCAATTGAGGCATCGGCTTGCTTGAAAAGCTGATCGAGCATCCCCAATATTAAGGTCGAATGACCTCGCTGAGTCATTTGCTGTTGCTGATACAACACACCGTTAATGGTGATTGCAGCAGAACAACTTTCAGTACTGGTATCAAGGGCAAGCAAATTCATAGGGTGGTCATCATCATGTCATTTGTCCGTCACAGTCGCGCATTATAATTCAACCGTGAACTACAAAGGAGTTTTGCTATGGGTTATATCGTTGATACCATCTATATTTTCCGCGAATTGATGAAGTTGCTGTTTGTGGTAGTAACATCACCTTTCGCCGTCGTGGGTAGTCTGCTGATGCTGGGTAGTGCTACCTGGCAGTCATAAATATCGAGGAAACCAATGAGCGTCATACATCTGCAAGCACTGGATAAAATTCGCGAACAGGATTGGCATGGCGCTCATCAACTTATCCAGCAGTACAGTGACCCACTGGCCTGTTTAATTCATGGTTATCTGCACCGAATTGAAGGTGATCTTTCTAATGCTGCTTACTGGTACAACCGTGGGCAGGAGGCTGTACCAGCAAACAGTCTGGAGGACGAGCTAAAACGTTTGTTTAAACTCGCCCGACAAGATTAATCAAATCAACTACTGTCTGATGCCTTCAATAGACAAAATCAGAAAAACTTCCTGAGAGCTTGGTCCCAACTTGCTGACATCAATATCATAATCCTCGATGATAAAACTGGTTTCACCCTGAAAACCGACACGATAGCCACCCCAAGGATCATCACCTTCACCGACTTTCTCAACTGGAATAATCATCGGCCTGGTAACACCATGCAGAGTGAAATCCCCCTTCATTAACAAAGTACCATCCGCCTGCTGCTCAAAATTGGTAGAGGTAAAACGCGCATCGGGAAATTCCGCTGTCTCAAGGAATTGTTCGCGCAAATGTTTATCACGCTCAGCAAAATTGGTATCTACACTGGCAACATCAATTTTCACATCAATTTTTGACGCTTCAGGGTTTTCCGGGTCATAACTGAAAGTCCCTTCAAAATCATTAAAGCGACCGCTCATCCAGCTAAAACCCAAATGCTGAATCCGAAAATCAATAAATGCATGGGCTTTCTGGGTATCAATAACATAGTCAGCCGCGTAAGCAGGCAATGTAAACACTGTACTCATAGCCAGGGCAAAGATGGTTTTTTTCATGGTAACTCCTGTTGGTTTTAAAGATTAAGCATGCGACGCAACGTTGCATCTTTATTAATGAAATGATGTTTTAACGCCGCCAGGGCGTGAAATGAAGCCAATGCAATAATGAAATAGCCTGACCATAAATGCAGTTTGCTGACCAGTTCACTGGTTTCAACTGTTAATTTGGAAATTGCCGGAATACTGAACCAATCGAAAATCCCCAAAGATTCATCTTTTGCAGTGACAATCAGATAGCCAGTAATGGCCAGCAGGATAATGGCCAGGTTCATCAATTGATGAGCCGCTTTAGCTGCCCATTGTTGCCAAATAGGCGTGGATGAAATAGCTGCGGGCTTTCCAGCAAATGGACGCCAAATCCAACGCAAAACGACTAATAAAAAAACAATAAATCCAAGCCCTTTATGCCACCAGGGTGCCTGATAATACCAGTCGTCATAATAGCCAAGGTCGACCATCCATAGGCCAAGAATAAATAAGCCGATGGTGAGCAGAGCGATCGACCAATGTAGCAGCATACTTATCATGCCATAACGATCAGAGCTATTTTTAAAACGCATACATTCCTCTCCATAGGAAAACAAACTCACACAATGCTTATCGGACCAGCTTAATTTAAGTGAGGTTCCTCTCACACCTTATCGTTTACGGGAACGTTGCGTTCCACTTTTTACCTTTTTAGATCGCACATGCTGTGTACGAAACGCCGGCTGGGTTGACGGCGTTTTAGCCTTACGGGTAATACGCTTGCCTTCGCCCATTTCGCCAGTGCCTTTAGGTTGAAAGCTTGGTATAAGATGTTTTTTGCCATTACCGATCAAATCAGATCTGCCCATACTTTTCAGTGCTTCACGTAACATCGGCCAGTTTTCCGGATCGTGATAACGTAAAAACGCTTTATGCAAACGCCTTACTTTCAAGCCTTTTGGAACGGTAATATCGCCACCCTGACGTCGTACTTTGTGTAAGGTGTCCTTGCCCGAATGATACATTGCTGCTGCAGCTGACATCGGTGAAGGCAAATATGCCTGAACTTGATCGGCACGAAAGCCATTATGTTTTAACCATAACGCCAGATTCATCATATCTTTATCTGTGGTGCCTGGATGGGCTGCAATAAAATACGGGATCAAATACTGTTCTTTGCCAGCCTGTTTGGAATATTTATCAAACATGGCTTTGAACTTGTCATAGGTGCCAATGCCTGGCTTCATCATCTGCGACAGTGGACCATCTTCGGTATGTTCCGGCGCAATTTTCAGATAGCCGCCCACATGATGAGTGACCAGTTCTTTAACATACTCCGGTGACAGAACCGCGAGGTCATAACGCAACCCTGATGCAATCAGGATCTTTTTGATACCCGGCAGACTGCGAGCACGATGATATAAATTAATTAACGGCGTATGGTCAGTATTCAGGTTTTTGCAGACACCCGGAAAAACACAAGACAGACGACGGCAACTGGCCTCGATTTCTTCGCTATTACAGGCCAATCGATACATATTGGCTGTCGGGCCACCCAGATCCGAGATAATGCCGGTAAAGCCGGGCGTGGTATCGCGAATCGCTTCAATCTCACGAATAATCGAATCTTCACTGCGGCTCTGGATAATCCGACCTTCATGTTCGGTAATCGAACAGAAAGTACAGCCACCAAAGCAGCCACGCATAATATTCACCGAAAAACGAATCATCTCATAAGCTGGAATATTGGCCTTGCCATATTCCTTATGCGGCAAACGGGTATAAGGCAGATCAAATACCGCATCCATCTCTTTGGTGGTCAAAGGAATCGGTGGCGGATTGAGCCAAACATCCTGATCGCCATGTTGTTGAACCAATGCCAACGCATTACCCGGGTTAGTCTCTAGATGCAGGATCCGTGAAGTATGTGCATAGATGATTGGATCATCTTTAACTGTTTCGTAACGCGGCAGACGAATAACGGTTTTCTCAGCATTACGCGGTGAAACGCGATGAATTTTGATTACATTGGTAGCAGGTTCAACTGGCACAGCAGTTTCAGCCTTGGATTGCTCGCAGCTCTCTTCAGTCTGCATCTGGTATGGATCAATAGGCGGATTAAGCTGACCCGGTCTATCAATACTGGTGGAATCTTTTTCCCACCAGTCTTCACGTCGCCCATGACGCTTTGTATAGACTGTGCCACGAACATCGATCAGTTCACTAACTGCTTCACCCTGTGCCAGACGATGGGCTATTTCAACCACCTGCCGCTCACCATTTCCGTAAACCAGTAAATCGGCTTTGGAATCCATAATCACGCTGCGGCGTACTTTTTCGGACCAGTAATCATAGTGAGCAATACGACGTAAACTGGCTTCGATACCACCAATAACGATTGGCACACCTTTATAGGCTTCCCGACAACGCTGACTGTATACAACGACGCTGTGATCCGGGCGTTTACCACCCTCACCATCGGCAGTGTAAGCATCATTACGACGAATTTTTTTATCTGAGGTGTAACGATTGACCATCGAATCCATATTGCCGCCAGTGACGCCAAAAAACAGATTCGGTTTACCTAATCGCTGAAAATCTTCGGTGCTGTTCCAATCGGGCTGCGAAATAATGCCGACCCGAAACCCCTGTGATTCCAGTAATCGACCGATTAATGCCATGCCGAAACTGGGATGATCCACATAGGCATCACCGGTTATGATGATCACATCACAACTGTCCCAACCCAGAGCTTCCATTTCACTGCGTGACATTGGCAATTGCGGCGCAACACCAAAGCGGTGAGCCCAGAATTTGCGGTAAGAAAAAATATCGGGAGCGGCTTGCATACAACCTCAGATAAACAACAGCGAAAAATCAAAGGCTTATTGTAGCAAACACGAGATGGCTTGTTCTTAGGTTTTAGGTATCTTGGATGCAGTCAAATATGACGAATACATTTATGTTCTGATACAGGTGGCTGCAATAAACGGCTAAGGGTTTACTGCAGCTTTATAGGGGTTTACTGCCGCTTTAAATGACTCAAGTGAATCAATAATGATTACCGGTGTGCCTTCATCAACCCACATGGCTAACTCACGCACTTCAGAGTTGCGCATTGCAATGCACCCTTTGGTCCAGTTCGATATTGCATGAATATCCAGTTTGTCTGGTGTCTCTTCACCAATACCATGGATGCCAATCTGTCCACCTAACGGTGTATTTTGCGGCGGCGTTTCATTGTAGATAAACGCTGCAAGAATCTTGCGATATTGCGTGCGGGTTATTCTGCCATCTTTAAGCGCTTGTTTTGCATCATCCATATTGGGGTAATCCAGATGCATAAACAGATAAAACTTATCGCTGCTGCGGATATCTTTGATTCGATAATGACCTTGTGGCGTTCTGCGATCGCCTTCCTGCATTTTTGGCTGGCGACCACCACTGCCAAAAGCCACTTTAAAAGTGCGCAAGGTTTTGTCGTTTTTTCTTACCAGCAATTTATTTTCTGAACGCACAATCACCACTTCAATGGCCTCTGAATCTGCCATCGTGGCAGCAGCAGGCCAATGAAATAAAAAGACTAAGAAAAGCAGCCTAAGCATATGGCAATTAATCCGCTAAGAAAAGACAATAGATTTTTATCATAAAATGCCTGAATTATCACCTGTAAATTAATATTTTTAAAGAAATAATCGATTTAAAAATGAAATATTTTGTTTTATCAAATCATGCAATGATTGGGGTAAACCGACATCAAACTGCTGGTTAAGATTTTCGGCCAGGTCCCGATGTCTTTTTAATTGGCTTACATTGAATTTTTGCTTCAAAGCCAGACCAATCACATTGCCTTTATCTGCCACCGGTAACACTAAGGTCTGATTATCAAAACTTTGATTTATACGTTGCATCGATTGACTGAATCCTGGCCGATCGGTTCCCCACAAATTGATGCTCATCAGTCCATCATCGTTAAGCACGCCGGCACAGGCATCAAAAAATGCCTGGCCACCAACACTGGCTGACATTCCCACATGATCGAAAGCATCGACCAGCAACAGATCATAAAACGCGCCATTGCTGAAAAACTGATTGCTGACAAACTGATAACCATCATCATGATGAATCCGCAGTCTGGGATCATTATGCGGCACTTCAAAATAGCGATGTGCCACATCAATCACATCCTGCCGATATTCGATTACATCAATCTGACATTCTTCAAAATGATGCAGTAAAAACTTGACCAGTGATCCACCACCCAGGCCGATAACACAGATAGTTTTAGGCCTTGGTTGAAACAATAAACCGGCCATCATGGCGCGGGTATAACTCAGTTCAAGCAGATGGGGTGATTGCAAGGACATGCTGCTCTGACGTGGATAGGTTCCGAAATGTAGCGATCGCTGATCACCAATATCAACGACTTCAATAATACCTTCATCAGAAGCAGCTTGGTAAACCACTGAGCCACCATAGTAAAGGCGCATTAAGGCGCATCCTCTTCTTCAAAAAACTGCTTATATAACCAGCCATGAACCAGATTGGTTAATCGCCGAGACGAGCTGGCGAAATAATGGGACGCCCCATTGACCCGTCTTAACTGATAGTTGGTTTTTTGTTCGGTTTTCATTTGTATACGCCGTTGCAGAACAGCCTGTTTAATAGTGTCTTTCTGACGACTACCCAGAATTTCCAATATTGGAATCGCCGTTTCAGTCATGCTCGTTCCTTCTGCTAATTCACCGGTATTTATCATGATTAATGCGGCAACCGGAACCGCAGTTTCGTTAAGCGTTTTTAAGGCCAGTTCTCCCCCTGCCCCCTGACCAATCAGCACAATATTTTCATGCCCTTCCTGTTGTAACTTTAATAACGCCGCATCCAGACGCTGAGCAGTGCTTATCGCTGTAAATTCCGCTTCAGCAGGTTCTGCCGTTTCAGTTGTATCGGCTGTTTCAGTATTTTCATTGTCTGCGGGCGTACTCTCAGCTTCTGTTGCTGCAGTTTCCTCTGTTTCAGCCTGTTCAGCCGGATTCGCTTCATCTGCAGCGGCAGCCCTTTCTTCTGTGTCGAGTGGCTCTTGCCCACTTGCTTCCGTAAACCGAATGATCTTGATTGATAATGTATTCCAGCCATAAGCCGGTAACTGTCGTCTTAAAATACCAATCGCAGCGCTGTCGATATGTTCATTAATGTCATGCAATAACAAAATGGCGCCACGAGATATACCTAAGGTTTGCGGTAAATACGCCGCCGCAATGCTTTGATCACCTACAGCTAATGGCTCATAGCCTTTTGTTACTGAGTCCTGACGCAAAATTTGTGGCTTTGCTGCAGATGTTTCATCCAAAGCACCGGCGTGTAAGGCCATGCTTGGTAAAAAAATCATCAAGAATGTAATGAACCATCGTGGGTGAATTCGCACTCGTTTTCCTATTTAGCTCGGTTGGACAACTGACGCCAGTATAAAGAGCGATAATGAATTTCAAAAGCTGAAAAAACCCTGCTTTTGGGGTAGAGTAACGGGTTTTGATAGCAAATTTTTAACTAACTTAGAGAGAATCCGACATGGCCGAATTCAAAATTGCCCCATCTATCCTCTCCGCTGACTTTGCCCGTCTTGGCGAAGAAGTGGTAAATGTACTGGCCTCAGGTGCTGATATCGTTCACTTCGATGTTATGGATAACCATTATGTCCCAAACCTGACGATCGGACCGTTGGTCTGTGAAGCTTTGCGCAAGCATGGCGTTACCGCTGAAATCGACGTACATTTAATGGTGAAACCGGTTGATCGCATTATTCCTGATTTTGCAAAGGCTGGCGCCAGTTATATCACTTTTCACCCTGAAGCTTCCGAGCATATTGATCGCAGCCTGCAACTGGTTAAAGCAGAAGGCTGTAAAACCGGCCTGGTATTCAACCCTGCGACACCACTAACGCTGGCTGAACATGTTCTGGACAAAGTAGATCGTATTCTGCTGATGTCTGTGAACCCGGGTTTTGGCGGTCAAAAATTTATTCCTCACACACTGGAAAAATTACGCCAAGCTCGCAAAATGATTGATGAAAGTGGCTATAAGATCGATCTGGAAATTGATGGCGGTGTCAACATTCAGAATATCCGTGAAATTGCTGAAGCCGGAGCACGTACCTTTGTTGCAGGTTCTGCCGTATTTGGTGCAGCACAGGACAGTGATCCTAATAAATACGAAACCGTTATTGCCGCCCTGCGTGCAGAATTAGCCCAAACCAAAATTTAAACAATGCCTCTAATTAAACCAGCCCTTGCGTTAATTGATCTGGACGGCACACTGGTTGACAGTGTGCCGGATCTGACCTGGTGTACCGATCAGACCATGTTGCAACTAGGACTGCCCGAACGTGGCGAAACCAAAGTCAGAAACTGGGTAGGTAACGGCGTTGAAAGGCTGATAAAACGTGCCTTGATAAACCAACTTGATGGTGAACCTGCTGAAGCACTTTATGCCCAGGCAGCGCCAATATTTATGGCGTTATATGCGGAAAACACCAGTAAACGCAGTCTGCTATACCCTGATGTAAAACAGGGCTTACAATGGCTCAAAGATCAGGGCATTCATCTGGGTTGTGTGACTAATAAGGATGAACAGTTTACGCTGCCCATTCTGAATAATCTGGGGATCCGCGATTATTTTGAACTGATTGTCAGCGGTGACACCTTGCCGCAGAAAAAACCGGATCCTGCACCGCTGATTTATGCAGCCAATTATTTTAATATCGAGCCTTCACAAGCGTTGATGATTGGCGACTCGGTCAGTGATGTCAAAGCATCACGCGCCGCCGGTTTTCAAATCGTCTGTATGAGCTACGGTTATAACCATGGCAACGACATCCGCACTGCTAACCCGGATGCGGTTATTGATAGTTTTGCTGAGTTAAACACTCTTTTTTAGAAGCCGAAAATGAAACAGGCACAATTCGACCAACTGGCCAGTGAAGGCTATAACCGCATCCCTCTTTATCGCGAAGTGCTCGCCGATTTAGACACGCCATTAAGTACCTATCTTAAACTGGCAGATGCGCCCTATTCATATCTTTTCGAGTCGGTTCAAGGTGGCGAAAAATGGGGGCGTTATTCGATTATTGGTCTGCCCTGTGAATCCGTTATCAAAGTATTCGGAGACCAAATCAAAGTTTATCAACGTAATGTATTGATAAATGAAATTCAGCATGACGACCCGTTGACCTGGATTGCCGATTTTCAAGCGAAGTTCAATGTGCCCACATTGGAACATTTACCTAAGTTCAACGGTGGCTTGGTTGGCTATTTCAGCTATGACACAGTTCGTTATGTTGAGACCCGTTTAGGCGAAGCCCCTGCAAATGATCCTCTGGGCTGCCCCGATGTGTTGCTGATGGTGTCTGACGAACTTGTGGTGTTTGATAATCTTAGTGGAAGATTGTTTTTGATTGTTCATGCTGATCCAACACAGCCCGATGCCTATGACCAGGCACAGCAACGTCTGGATCAGCTGATTAGTGAGTTGCGGGAATCCACCCCTAAATTTAACGATAAACGTCCACAGAACTCGATTTCGGAACAGGATTTTGTCTCCGGTTTCACCCATGACGGGTTTATCGATGCGGTCAGTAAGGCAAAACAATATATTAACGATGGCGACATCATGCAGGTAGTGCTGTCACAGCGTTTGTCAGTGCCTTTTCATGCGGCAGAAATTGACTTATATCGCGCCTTACGCACATTAAATCCATCGCCGTACATGTATTACCTGAACCTGGAAGACTTCCACATTGTCGGATCTTCTCCGGAAATTCTGGTACGTATGGAAGACAATGAAGTGACTGTTCGTCCCATTGCCGGTACCCGTCGTCGAGGTAAAACAGAAGAACAGGACAAAGCCCTGGAGCAGGAGCTGCTCAACGATCCAAAAGAATTGGCTGAACATTTAATGCTGATAGATCTGGGTCGTAATGATGTGGGGCGGGTCAGTCAGACAGGCACGGTAAATCTGACCGATAAAATGGTCATCGAACGCTATTCACATGTGATGCATATTGTTTCCAATGTGACGGGACAGGTTCTCCCCGGCATGACGGCAATGGATGCACTTCGTGCGACTTTCCCAGCAGGCACCGTCAGTGGTGCTCCAAAAGTGCGTGCAATGGAAATTATTGACGAATTAGAGCCGGTTAAACGCGGCGTTTACGCCGGCGCCATTGGGTATTTGTCCTGGGCTGGCAATATGGATACAGCCATTGCTATCCGCACAGCCGTCATCAAAGACAAGCAACTGCATATCCAGGCGGGTGCCGGTATTGTCTATGATTCTGTTCCGGAAATGGAATGGGAAGAAACCATGAATAAAGCCCGCGCGATATTTAAAGCTGTTGCCATGGCTGAGGCAGGTCTTGAGCCGCCAAAACCGACTGAATAAATAACAGGACACCCTATGCTGTTAATGATTGATAACTATGATTCGTTCACCTACAACCTGGTGCAGTATTTTGCTGAACTGGGCGCTGAGGTCGAGGTGCAGCGTAACGATAAACTGACCATTAGCGACATAGAGACCCTTAACCCTGAGCTTATAGTGATCTCACCTGGTCCTTGCACGCCAAATGAAGCTGGAATTTCATTAGACGTTATTCATCAATTTGCCGGGAAAAAACCCATCCTGGGTGTTTGCCTGGGCCATCAGGCCATTGGTCAGGCATTTGGAGGCAATGTTGTACATGCACGCCAAATCATGCATGGCAAGACTTCCCCGGTACATCACAACAATATCGGTGTGTTTAAGGGATTGAATAATCCGTTGCAGGCAACTCGTTACCATTCCCTGGTCATTAAAAAAGAAACGCTGCCCGATTGTTTTGAGGTGACTGCCTGGACAGAAAATCCGGATGGCAGCATTGATGAAATTATGGGTGTCCGGCACAAAACCCTGCCAATCGAAGGCGTGCAGTTTCACCCTGAATCCATTTTGACTGAGCAAGGTCATCAATTATTAAAAAACTTTCTGGATGAACACCATGGCGGATAATGAATTTACCATGCAGGCAGCCATCAAGCTGATCACCCAGCATCAGCATCTGTCTGAACAGCAAATGACTGCAGCGATGCGAATGATTATGACCGGTGAAGCGACAGACGCTCAGATCGGTGGCTTCTTGATTGGTTTGCAGATGAAAGGCGAAACCATTACCGAAATTGCGGCAGCAGCATCAGTAATGCGTGAATTAGCTACGCCAGTACAGGTAACCGGTGAGCATATTATTGATACCTGTGGTACCGGCGGCGATGGTGCCAGCAGTTTTAATGTATCAACTGCCAGTGCGTTTGTAGTCGCTGCAGCAGGCGCCAAAGTCGCAAAACATGGTAACCGCTCAGTTAGCAGCACATCTGGCAGTGCCGATGTTCTCGAAACAGCCGGTGTGAATCTGGAACTAACACCTGAGCAAGTTGCCCACTGTGTTGAAACCACCGGCGTTGGTTTTATGTTTGCCCAACGTCATCATGGCGCAATGAAATATACGGTTGGACCGCGACGTGAAATGGGTGTCCGCACCATTTTCAATTTGCTCGGCCCGTTAACCAATCCAGCCAAAGCCAAACATCAGGTAATGGGTGTATTTGATAAAAAATGGGTTGAGGTGATTGCTCAGGTATTGCAAAAACTGGGCAGTAAACATGTAATGGTGGTGCATGCCGAAGACGGTATGGATGAAATCAGTATCGGTGCCGATACGTTTGTCGCTGAGCTTAAAAATGGCGAGATTTCCACCTACACCATCAAACCCGAAGACTTTGTAATGCAACGTGTTGATATCAGTCAACTGACCGTCACCAATACACAGCAAAGTCTCGATATTATTCAGCGTGTATTTGCTGGTGAACCTGGCCCTGCCCGCGATATTGTTGTGCTTAATGCCGGCGCTGCCATTTATACAGCAGATTTGGCTGATAACCTTGCTGAAGGCGTTCGTCAGGCAAAACACTGTATTGATAGCGGTATTGCTCAACAAAAACTAGATGCACTCATCACCTGCAGCCAACTTTAAAGATCGTTTATGACTGAAACACCCGATATTCTGAAAAAAATTCTGCAACGTAAACAACAGGAAATTGCCGAGCGCAGTAAACGTTTGCCCATTAACCTGTTACAACAATTGGCTGAAAATGCTGAACCGGTACGCGGTTTTGTTGAGGCCCTTGAACGTAAATTGGCTGCCGGGCAAAGTGCCGTTATTGCTGAAGTTAAAAAAGCCTCACCCAGCAAAGGTGTGCTGCGAGAGGATTTTCGTCCTGCTGAAATTGCCATGTCTTATGAAAACGGTGGCGCGGCCTGTTTATCGGTATTGACCGATCAGGATTTTTTCCAAGGCCATGAAGATTATCTGAAACAGGCGCGTACGGTCTGTAAGCTACCGGTCATTCGTAAAGATTTTATTATCGCTCCCTATCAGGTTTTTGAAGCCAGAGCGATCGGTGCCGATTGCATACTGCTGATTGTTGCCGCGTTGGATGATGATCAACTGGAACAGTTAAGTCAGTTAGCGATTCAGCTGGATATGGATGTGCTGGTTGAAGTGCATAACGAAGAAGAGTTGCATCGTGCATTGGTATTGAATCTGCCTCTGATAGGCATCAATAACCGCGATTTACATACTTTTGAAACGTCGCTGGAAACCACTATCAAGTTACTTAATTTTATTCCCGATGAAATGATAGTGATCACCGAAAGCGGTATCCTTGGTAAGGAAGATGTCACTTTCATGCGTGAGCACGGTGTGAATGGTTTCCTGGTTGGCGAGGCCTTTATGCGGGCAGATGAACCAGGTGAGGCGTTAGCCAACCTTTTTAATTGAGGCATTCACACCACGATGGTTTTCATCAAACAATACCATCGTTTTGCCGTGCGCCCACAAGATGCCGCGTTCCTGTAATTCTTTTAAAACCCGGCCGACCATTTCCCGCGAACAGCCTACAATGCGACTGACTTCCTGACGGGTGATCTTGATTTGCCGACCCTGTTCGTGGCGCATTGCATCCGGCTGAGCAGCCAAATCACGCAAGGCTTCTTCTACCCGTCCTGAAACGTCCATAAATGCCATATTGGTGGCTTTACGAGTCGTGGTCAGCAAACGTTTGGACATCTGCTCACCCAACGTTTCCAGCAGATAGGGATAGCAACCTTTTAATTCTGTTTTGGAAAGCGCCTTGAGGGTTTGATAACTGATTTCTTCGGTGCGGCAATCGGTTCTGGCTTTGACCACCGACATGCGGTCATTGATATTATCGTGAAAATAGCCGACTTCACCGATAAAGTCGCCCTGATTCAGATAGGCGACAATTAATTCCTCACCTTCTTCATTTTCAACACAGATGCTGATAGAGCCTTCTCGAATATAATATAGCCTGTCGGGGATATCTCCTGGTCTAGCCAACATCGTTTTAGCAGGATAAATTTTGCTATGGCAGTGTTTAAAAAAATCTGTCAGCTGCTCTTCTCTCTCTTTGTGTTTTAAATAATCCATATCATCAAACCCAGCTTTATTTTTATAATGATTAATTCTGCCCAATTCCGATGAATATGGCAAAATTAAACGTATTTCACGTAGGATGAGTTAAATGAAAGCAAGAGTAAAGTGGGTTGAGGATGTTTTATTCGTCGGTGAATCCGGAACCGGACATACCATCGTAATGGATGGTCCCGAAGAAGCCGGTGGTCACGGCACGGGCATGCGACCGATGGAGCTTCTCTTGCTGGGCCTTGGCGGCTGCACCTCATTTGATGTCATCGATATTCTGAAAAAATCGCGTCAGAATGTAACCGATTGTGTGGTAGAAGTTTCCGCAGAACGAAGTGAGGAAGCGCCAAAAGTATTTACCAAAATTCATGTGCACTACACCGTAATCGGCCGCAGCCTTAAACAGAATTTTGTCGATCGTGCGGTAAAACTATCGACCGAAAAATATTGCTCGGCATCTATTATGCTGGCAAAAACCGCCGAAATCACCCATGACTATGAAGTGATAGAACAAGCCTAATCGAATTTCAATAAACCGGAGCATAACCATGCAGCGACCAACACGAACTGGCGGTTTGCGTCATGTGGCATTAACCGTCGAAAATCTCGAAGCCTGCGAACAGTTTTATGTGGACTTACTGGGCATGGAAGTCGAATGGCGTCCTGATGCGGATAACGTTTATCTGACCTCTGGCAATGACAATCTGGCTTTACACCGTGGCGAAAATATCAATAAAGCACCGGTTCAGCCTTTAGATCATATTGGTTTTATCATTCCGACACCGGAACAAGTCGATGAGTGGTATGCATTTCTGGATCACCATGCGGTTCCAATGCGTCTGCCACCACGTACCCATCGCGATGGAGCCCGCAGTTTTTATTGTTATGATCCAGCCGGAACGGTTGTACAGATCATCTATCATCCCCCGATTTCGTAAACCAAATTCGTAAAACAGAGTTGTTATGATCAAAACCTTTATTTATAAAAGCCGTAAAAAAGACGAGTTATATCTTTATCTCAGCAAGAAAGATGACTTTTCAGACATTCCGCCAAGCCTGTATAGCTCAATGGGCAACGAGCCGATATTTGTGATGGAACTGGAACTGAGTCCAGACCGCAAACTGGCTCGTGAAGATGTTAATAAAGTCATACATAATCTGGAAACACAGGGTTTCCATGTACAAATGCCGCCAACCAATGATTTGTTACTGCAGCGTGAACGCACTGGCCAGTTACATTAATTGAGCGACATCATTCAGATAAGTTTTTTCAGCTCGTAAAGTAATTCCAGCGCCGCTTTGGGCGTTAATTCATCAGGATTGATTTGCTCGATTTTGTTTATCAAGGCCGAATTATCCGGTTGAGCAAATAAATCATGTTGCGGCGGTTGTTCATGCAAATTTGTACCAACGGTACGTTGAGTTTCCAAAGCAGCTAATTTATGTTTCGCCGCCTGAATCACATCGTTTGGCACCCCTGCCAGCTGCGCCACCTGTAAACCGTAACTCTGATTGGCCGCACCCGGTTTTAATTGATGCAAAAACACAATCTTGTCGCCATGCTCAATCGCATCAAGATGCACATTACAGGCTTTGTCATATAATCCTGGCAACTGAGTCATTTCAAAATAATGCGTAGCAAATAAGGTATACGCACCAATATCCCGCACCAGTTTTTCGGCGCAGCTCCAGGCCAGCGCCAAGCCATCAAAGGTACTGGTGCCCCGCCCTACTTCATCCATTAACACCAGACTTTGAGCGGAAGCATTATTCAGTATATTTGCTGCTTCATTCATCTCCACCATAAAAGTAGAGCGTCCTGACGCCAAATCATCACTGGCACCAATGCGGGTAAATATCTGATCAATCGGGCCGATAACTGCCGAATCAGCAGGAACATAGCTGCCCATATACGCCATGATCGCAATTAATGCTGTCTGCCGCATATAGGTAGATTTACCGCCCATATTCGGCCCGGTAATCACCAGCATCGACTGTTCAGTTAACTGCAAATCATTGGGACAGAAATGCGTTTTCTGCACTGCTTCGACAACCGGATGTCTGCCCGCCTGAATCGATAAGCTCTGCTCAGCAGTCAACTGCGGCGCGACATAATTAAGCGTTTGCGCCCGCTCAGACAGATTGGTCAAAACATCAAGTTCTGCCAGTGCCGCAGCACAATAGGTCAAAGCGGCAAGCTCTGGGTGAATCAGTTTAAAAAGCTCTTCGTATAATGATTTTTCCAATGCCAATGCTTTTTCACTGGCACTGAGTACCTGATCCTCATGCGTTTTCAGCTCGGCAGTAATATAGCGCTCAGCATTTTTCAGCGTTTGCCGGCGCTGATAATCGGCGGGTAACTCAATGTTATGGGCTCTGCTGATTTCGATAAAGAAGCCATGCACTTTGTTATAGCCGACTTTTAAGGTACTGACACCAGTGCGTTCACGTTCACGCTGTTCCAGATTTCGTAAAAAATCATTGGCATTCAGATGCAGATTGCGTAACCGATCCAGTTCCGCATGATAGCCTTCGGCAATCACCCCGCCATCTCGAATCAACGCTGGCGGCTCTTCAATAATGGCTCTATTCAATAACTCAAGTAATTCCGGGAAAGTCCCCAACTCGCGGTCGATCTGTTTCAGCAATCTGGCTTGAGTACCCGATAAAGATTGATGCAAATTTGGCAGAGCAGTCAACATGCGGCGTAACTGCACAAAGTCACGCGGTCTGGCACTACTCAGTGCTACGCGGGTAACAATACGCTCAATATCGCCTAGCGGTTTTAACAGGGTTTGAACGGCAGCAATAACATCCTGTTCAATAAGATTGCCAATCGCCGCCTGACGCTGTTGCAAGGTAGTTAAATCGCGTTTCGGTTGTAACAACCAACGACGCAGTAAACGTGTGCCCATCGGCGTAACGGTATTATCAAGCACCGACAATAAGGTATTTTCACAACCACCTGACAGGTTTTGCTCCAGCTCCAGATTGCGTCTTGATTGTGGATCAATACGAATACTGTCGGCCGGTGTTTCAACACTGATTTTGCGTAACTGCGGCAGCGCTGTGCGATGGGTTTGCTGGGCATAATTTAACAAACAGCCTGCCGCCATAATGGCTAGCGGCAAATCATCACAGCCAAAGCCTTTTAAATCGGTGGTCCCAAAATGCTCACATAAACGACGCCTCGCCGCATCCAGGCCAAAATGCCACTCCGGCACATACTTAAGCTGTTTGTTATAACTATTTAAGGTGTCGCCATGACTGTCATCAATCAGAATTTCTGCAGGTTGTAATCGGGCTAGATCGGCTAACAAATCAGTTAACGATTGATGCTGACACACATCAAAACGGCCACTGCTGATTTCGGCCACGGCTAAACCGTATTGATCCTTATGGCGGGCAATCGCAACCAGTAGATTCTCCTGTTTACTATCGAGTAAAGCCTCATCGGTTAAGGTGCCGGGCGTCAGCACCCGTACAACTTTACGTTCCACCGGCCCTTTACTGGTTGCCGGATCACCAATTTGCTCACAAATCGCAACGGCCACACCACCTTTAAGCAATCTGGCCAGATACCCTTCAGCCGCATGATAAGGAACACCCGCCATCGGAATCGGCGCACCATTACTATTACCGCGAGCTGTCAGCGTAATATCCAATAACTCGGCAGCTTTATGCGCATCATCAAAAAACAACTCATAAAAGTCGCCCATTCGATAAAACAATAACAATTCGGGATGCTCGGCCTTGATACGCAGATATTGCTGCATCATTGGCGTATGATTGGTTTTTTCGGTCATTTTTATAGTTTAGCGTATGCAAGATTATTCTGACGCAACACTTTATCAGCTTACCCAGCAACTGGCACAATCGCTTCAATCGAAAGGCTTGCGTTTGGTCACTGCCGAGTCATGTACCGGTGGCTGGTTGGCGAAATGTTGTACAGATTTGGCTGGCAGCTCAGGCTGGTTTGAAGGTGGTATCGTCAGCTACAGTAACCAAATCAAACAACAGTACCTTGATGTTCAGCCCAGCACGCTCGAAAAATATGGTGCTGTCAGCGAGCAAACCGTTATTGAGATGGCCTCTGGAGCCATCCAAAACTTCGATGCAGATATATCCGTCGCAATTAGCGGCATTGCGGGTCCAGATGGCGGCTCAGTTGAAAAACCAGTGGGTACCGTCTGCTTTGCCTGGGCAGATAAACAAAGTGTGTTTTGCAATACATTTCATCTGCGCGGCAATCGCGAATTCATTCGCCGCCAGGCAGTATTTATCGCACTGGATGGCTTGGTGAAAAAATTAGCTTCCACCGAATATTACGCCTGAACACAAATTCAAAATTAATATCCACTAAAGGCGTGTTTGAAATCGTAATCGACGCTGGTGAGACATGGCTATCTGTGTGATAATCCATAGTTTTCTGATATCAGCTAAAGGGCACACCAAATGGATGAAAACAAGAAGAAAGCGCTTGGCGCAGCCTTAGGTCAAATCGAAAAACAATTTGGCAAAGGTGCGGTTATGCGTTTGGGCGATGGAACTGCCCACCGTGATATTGATGCGGTCTCAACGGGCTCAATCGGGTTAGACGTTGCACTGGGCATCGGCGGTCTGCCGCGTGGACGTGTTGTTGAAATCTATGGCCCGGAATCTTCCGGTAAAACCACGCTGACTTTGCACGCCATCGCTGAAATGCAAAAACTGGGTGGCACCGCCGCGTTTGTTGATGCCGAACATGCACTTGATCCACTTTATGCTGAAAAGCTGGGCGTCAACATTGACGATTTGCTGGTCTCACAACCTGATACTGGTGAACAAGCTTTGGAAATCACCGATATGCTGGTGCGTTCAGGCGCCGTTGATATAGTGGTTGTAGACTCGGTAGCAGCATTGACACCTAAAGCTGAAATCGAAGGTGATATGGGCGACAGCCATATGGGTCTGCAAGCTCGCTTGATGTCTCAGGCGTTGCGTAAACTGACTGCTAATATCAAACGTTCCAACACGCTGGTTATCTTCATTAACCAGATCCGCATGAAAATCGGTGTGATGTTCGGTAACCCGGAAACGACTACCGGCGGTAACGCTCTTAAATTTTATGCTTCGGTTCGTCTGGATATTCGTCGTATTGGTGCCATCAAGAAAGGCGATGAAATCCTCGGTAATGAAACCCGCGTGAAAGTCGTTAAAAATAAAGTCGCGCCACCCTTTAAACAAGTCGAATTCGATATTCTTTACGGCGAAGGTATTTCCCGCGAAGGCGAATTAATTGATTTGGGTGTCAGCGAAAATATCGTCGAAAAATCCGGTGCATGGTACAGCTATGATGGCAACCGCATTGGCCAGGGTAAAGATAACGTACGTATTTATCTGAAAGAACATCCTGAAATGGCCAAAGACATTGAAGCCAAAATTCGTGCTGTGATGTTACCGAAGAACATCAAGGTAAAAGCTGAAACACCCGTGGATGATGAAATCGACGCGTGAAATCCCGCTCTGCAACCGAACAAGCCATTGGCTATTTAGCCAGACGAGAACATAGCGCTGCAGAATTACAGCAAAAACTTCAACAAGCTGGCCATGAAACAGATAAAATTCATGCCGCTTTAGAAAAGCTGCAACAAAGCGGCCTGCAAAATGATCAACGTTTTGCCGAAGCGTTTATCCGGTCTCGTACTCTTCGCGGATATGGTGAACTACGAATTCGGCAGGAAATGAAACAGAAAGGCGTGGCGGATGAATTGATTAATTCCACCATGCAACAGGCAGAAACTGATTGGTTTGCGCTTGCCATCAAAGTACGATGCAAGCGTTTTGGCGAGCAGAGCCCCGATGATTTTAAAGACCGTGCCAAACAGATGCGGTTTTTACAATATCGGGGCTTTACTCATGAACAAATAACGGAAAGTTTTAAACTGACTAATGAAAACTAGCGCTGATTTACGCAAATTGTTTCTGGACTTCTTTGCTGACAAAGGTCACGAAGTTGTTTCCAGCAGTCCATTAATTCCAGCCAATGATCCGACATTGTTGTTTACCAATGCCGGCATGGTTCAGTTTAAAGAAGTCTTTCTCGGTCAGGAAACCCGAAAATACACGCGAGCCACCACTACACAACGTTGTGTTCGTGCTGGTGGAAAACATAACGATTTGGAAAACGTTGGCTATACCGCCCGCCACCATACCTTCTTTGAAATGCTCGGTAACTTCAGCTTTGGTGACTATTTCAAACGTGAAGCAATTCAATACGCCTGGGAATTTCTAACCGAAACGCTGCAATTGCCCGCCGAGAAGTTATGGATCACCGTATTCGAAGAAGATGACGAAGCGGCGGATATCTGGTTAAAAGAAATTGGTGTCGATGCTTCCCGCTTCTCTCGCATTGGTGCCAAAGACAATTTCTGGTCAATGGGCGATACCGGCCCATGTGGCCCCTGCTCTGAAATATTTTATGACCACGGCCCGGAAGTCGCCGGCGGCCCTCCCGGCACACCGGAAGAAGATGGCGATCGTTATATCGAGATCTGGAATCTGGTGTTCATGCAGTTTGACCGCTCTGCAGACGGCACACTGACACCGCTGCCTAAACCATCAGTAGATACTGGCATGGGTCTGGAGCGTCTGGCAGCCGTATTGCAGCACAAGCATAATAATTACGATATCGATCTGTTTCAGAATCTGATTAAAGCGATTCAAAAACTGTCGGGCACTACAGATTCCAGCAATACCTCCCTGCGTGTTATTGCTGACCATATTCGCTCATGTGCCTTTATGATCACCGATGGCGTTCAGCCTTCAAACGAAGGTCGTGGCTACGTACTGCGTCGTATTATCCGCCGCGCCATTCGCCATGGACATAAGCTGGGTTTAAAAGAAGCCTTTTTCTACAAACTGGTTCAGCCGTTAGTCGATGAAATGGGCGAAGCTTTTCCGGAATTGACCAAGGCACAACCAGTTGTCGAACAGGCTTTACAAATTGAAGAAGAACGTTTTGCCGATACGCTCGATAACGGTCTGAAAATTCTGGATCATGCAATTGAAGAAATGGGGGATAAAGAGATTCCCGGTGAAACCATTTTTCTGTTGTACGACACCTATGGTTTCCCAATTGACTTAACGGCTGATATTGCCCGCGAACGTGGCTTAACGATAGATGTTGCTGGCTTTGAACGTCATATGGAAGCACAACGTAATCGTGCCCGTAGTGCCAGCCAATTTGGTGGCGGTTTGTCTGAAACGCTGATTATTGATGGTGAGACCGTTTTCTGTGGTTACGATCATATGCGTAATGAAGGCGTGATCACTGCCCTGCTGGTTGATGGCGAAAATGTCGATAAACTGCATGCGGGTCAGCAAGGCATTATCGTTCTGGATCACACACCGTTTTATGCTGAATCCGGCGGTCAGGTCGGTGATCAGGGTGAAATCAACACGGCGGGCGCCCACTTCATTGTCAAAGACACTCGCAAACAGGGTAAAGCCTTTACCCACATCGGTGAATGTAAAGACGGTACTTTTGAAGTCGGCCAACCGGTGATTGCCCATGTTGACGAATATAACCGCCAGGCTACGGCACTGAATCATTCTGCAACCCATCTGTTGCATGCGGCATTGCGAAATGTGCTTGGTGAACATGTGACACAAAAAGGCTCACTGGTCGATTCACAACGTTTGCGGTTCGACTTTTCGCATTTTGAACCCGTTACAGCAGATCAGCTTCGCGAAATTGAACGGATGGTTAATCAACACATTCGTGTAAACCATGCTGTTGAAACCCGCCTGATGCCAATTGAAAAAGCGCGTCAAAGCGGTGCTATGGCGCTGTTTGGTGAGAAGTATGATGACGAAGTTCGCGTGCTGAGCATGGGTGAGTTTTCGATTGAACTCTGCGGTGGTACACACGTTGGCCGCACTGGTGATATCGGTTTAATGAAGATCATTAATGAAACCGGCATTGCTTCAGGTGTTCGCCGCATTGAAGCGGTCACCGGTGAAGCAGCGCTGAATTACATTGAACAATCAGAAAACCGCCTCAATAGCATTTCTGAACTGGTCAAAGCCAAGCCGGAAAATATTGAAGAAAAAACTCAACAACTGGTGCAACGCACCCGTCAGCTGGAAAAAGAACTGGAATCACTTAAATCCAAACTCGCCAGCAGTGCCGGATCAGATCTGGCAGCATCTGCTACCGAAATCGGATCGATAAAAGTGCTGGCCGCCAATCTTGAAGGGGCTGATGTAAAAAGCCTGCGTGATACGGTTGATCAACTTAAAAATAAACTGGGCACTGCCGCCATTATTCTGGCAACTGTAGAAGGTGAAAAAATCACCTTGATCGCCGGTGTCACTAAAGATGCGACTGATAAAATTCGTGCCGGTGATCTGGTATCGCATGTCGCCGCACAAGTTGGTGGTAAAGGTGGTGGCCGACCAGATATGGCACAAGGCGGTGGTAGCGAACCACAAAAATTAACTGCTGCACTCGACTCCGTCACCAACTGGGTGGCATCTAAGCTGGAAAATTAAGTCATGGCACTTATCGTACAAAAATACGGCGGTACTTCAGTCGGTTCTGTAGAACGTATCCAGGAAGTCGCTAAAAAAGTTATTCAATATCGTAAAGACGGTCACGACATCGTGGTGGTCGTTTCCGCTATGAGCGGTGAAACCAATCGTTTACTGGCTTTGGCTAAGGAAATTAATCCCGACCCACGTGGTCGTGAACTGGATGTTTTATTGTCAACCGGTGAACAGGTCACTATCGCACTGCTTAGCATGACACTTGAACAAATGGGTATGCCCGCACAATCCTATACCGGATCCCAAGTGAAAATCCTCACGGACGATGCACATAACAAAGCCCGCATCATGCAGATCGACGATGAAAAAATGCGTCAGGATCTCAGTGATGGCAAAGTTGTCGTCGTTGCAGGATTCCAGGGGTGTGACGAGCAAGGCAATATTACTACTCTGGGTCGTGGCGGTTCCGATACCACTGCAGTGGCGTTGGCTGCGGCGTTAAAAGCCGATGAATGTCAGATTTATACTGACGTGGATGGTGTCTACACCACTGATCCACGCGTTGTCCCGGAAGCACGTCGGCTTGATCACATTACCTTTGAAGAAATGCTCGAGATGGCCAGCCTGGGAGCAAAAGTTTTGCAGATTCGCTCGGTCGAATTTGCTGGAAAATACAACGTGCCATTACGCGTACTTTCATCATTTACAGAAGGTGGCGGCACATTAATTACGTCTGAGGAATCGTCAATGGAACAAGCGCTTATTTCAGGTATTGCCTTTAATCGCGATGAGGCAAAATTAACCATTCTGGGCGTTCCTGATCAACCAGGTGTAGCTCATAAAATTCTGGGGCCAATTGCCAAACAAAATATCGAAGTCGATATGATCATCCAAAACACGGGTCATGATGCTACTACCGATTTTACTTTTACAGTGCATCGTAACGATTATCAAACAGCCTTGAATCTGCTTAAAGAAACCTCGGTATCACTGGGTGCTCGTGAAGTCACTGGCGATGAGCATATTGCCAAAATATCTCTGGTTGGTGTGGGCATGCGTTCACATGCAGGTATTGCCAGCACAATGTTTGAGACACTGGCCGAAGAAAATATTAATATCAGTATGATCTCAACCTCTGAAATTAAAATTTCGGTCGTGGTGAATGAAAAATATTTAGAACTGAGTGTGAGGGCGTTACACAAGGCCTTTGAACTTGAACATTGTAACTAAATCATTGATATCAGGAAGTTTTTCCTATCGATTAGGTGCATCTATCCTGATATACTTTGCACACACTAGATAAGCGGATAATTTGTTGTCCAACGCTGTCCTAGAGAAAGAGAGACAAAGATCTCTCAAAGGAAATAAAACGGAACTGGCACGAGGCCTAGATCAACGAAAGGAGTCATCAACCTCCTCCCCTCGGTGCCAGAATTTATACTGCAAGGGGAATAATCATGTTAATACTTACACGTCGCGTTGGAGAATCTCTAATCATCGGTGATGATGTTGTTGTAAATGTACTGGGTGTCAAAGGTAATCAAGTAAGAATCGGTGTAGATGCACCAAAAGATGTCACAGTTCACCGTGAAGAAATCTATGATCGTATTCAAGCTGAAAAAGATCAATCAAACGCAGGTTAATTAGGCAAATCGACTAGCCAAAAGAATCACAGCTGGTATAATGGCCGGCTTGATGGAGAGCTGGCCGAGTGGCTGAAGGCGCGCCCCTGCTAAGGGTGTATAGGTTAATCCCTATCGAGGGTTCGAATCCCTCGCTCTCCGCCATTTTTTCTGAAATTATCCTTGTGATAATCAGTAAAAAACAGTACAATTTCACGCTTTAAAGCGCCTGTAGCTCAGCTGGATAGAGTACCTGGCTACGAACCAGGCGGTCGCACGTTCGAATCGTGCCAGGCGCACCAAAATTGAAATACAATTAAGCAGCTATCATTAATTTGATAGCTGCTTTTTTGTTTGTTCTCTTTGGAAGTTTAGTGCTATTGAAAATTATCGTAACAAACCGGTGATGAACGCTCCCGAGTCTCCTCGGGGCTTATTTCTTCAAGTTTATCGAGAATGTGATCTTTAAGAATTGGAAGATGTGAGTTCTCTAATTCTTTAACGGCACTTATCAGAGTTATCGTTTCTTTATTTGCAAGCTGAACGATGCATTCCATTTCTTTCTGTTGACTTTCCAGCTCATCTGAATAACGTTTTGAAAATTGCTTATAACTTAATTCGCTATTATGCCATTGTTTACGGAGCGAGTTTGAAGGCGACAACTCCTTTATCCAGTCATCATATTGCAACTCTGATTTTTTGATGCCTCTAGGCCATAATCTATCAGCTAAAAGTCTTATACCATCTGATTTCTCTTTTTTATCGTAGACTCTTTTTAACTTAATTGGGTTGTAATGAGACGTCATCTTTTCTACCTCCATTTTGTCGCTTGGTCTATTTAGAGATTTTTGGTGCTGTTTCATTACCTATATTATCAATTGGTCAGCTACTACCTTATTTATCTTCTTACAAACAGGACCATTTCGCTATTTTTTCACCTTTGGTCTCAAGACTTCTTTCCTTTTCAACCAAAATATAGATTTTATTTTGCCATTATTCGGCAGCCATTCCCTTTTGAGATATCCATTCATTTTAGTCTTTTTTATGGTAGCTTGAGCGAGACTAATGGTCTTTACTAATTAAGTGAATGTGCACCACCGTTCTGCCATAAAACCATATGTAACAGTCATAAATTTCTTAAAAAACTCTTTATAATCTTTTGTTATTAAAATAACGCGTGCAACAGAATTTTTCGAAAAACAATCTCATTACCACTATTAGTTTTTAATTTGGTTGTTATTACCATACTGCTAGATCCTGTTTTATGGTGCATCTAAGGCATAAAAAAAGCCGAAGGAACAAATAGATACTGAAGCTATAGTTATTTAATTTAACCTGTTAATTTGAAATCCACCGGAACGACGACAGTAAACGATTTATTCGACAGGTTGCCTCGGACGGGTAATTCTCTTACGGCTTTTTCTAACATCTCGCGAGCAGCTCTATCCAGGACTTGATGTCCGCTGCCTTGTCCTATGATGTTTATTTCGACCATTTCCCCTTTATCAAACCTTACGCTTACCATGACAATGCCTTCCAAATTACGGCGAATAGCTTGTTGGGGATATTTTTTATTTTTGGAAACCATGGCGTAAAGCAATTGGCCGTAACCTTTCCAGGCTTCGTTACGATCAACTTCATCTGCCCCGCCTCTGTTGTCTTCGTTGGGGTTATCACCAGTGGCGTTGACTGCTTTACTGGTTGAGGAAGCATTTTCTGAACTGACCGTAGATGATGGCAATGGCGATATTTCTGCTACCTCCTCATCTATGGGTTCATCAGTTTCAGGCTCAATCACTTCAGCCACTTTCGGTTCGGCTATCGGTAATTCCTGTTTTGGCTTCTCAATAACTTTAGGTTTTTCCGGGTTGGGTTCCACCTTCGGTTTAGGCTTTTCGACTTTTTTGGGTTCAGGTTTTACCGGCTCTGGCTTGGGCGGTGGCGCTACTGGCTTTATTTCTTCAACAACTTCCTCTTCCGGTACCTTTTCAAGCACAACCAGCTCTTCAGGTTCTGGTGGCGTATCGTCTTTGGCGACAAGAATTTGTTTATCAATAACTGGAGGCTTTATCAGTTCTACCGGCTCTGGAATCGGCTCCGGTTCGACTATTTCAGGTTCTTCTTCAACCGGTTCGATCTCTTGAAGCTGAGTCACTTGTACAGCAATTCGCATGGGGGCAGCTGGCGGTGAATATTCAATTACTGGCAGAAACAAAATTAATAAACCAATATGAATTGCTAAAGCCAGCAAAAACCCAGGGATAATTCGGTCAGAGCCAATGGCCTGGGCTGATGAAAAATCCGGGACCATGGTTGTCATATCAGTTATTCACAAATTTATTTTGCCAATAAACCATGGTTAATTAATCGCCTCAGGCTGCATCACAAAGGTGAATTTAGTAATGCCCGCCCGCTGGATGGATGCCATAACCTTGGCCACTTTCCCATATTCGGCTTTTTCATCAGCAAAAATTTCAACAGTACTGTCTGCATTCTCTGCGGTCTGCATTAATCGCAGATCAAGATCCTCCTGAGAAACAGCCTCATCGGTAAAATAAACCGTACCATCATCGGTCACACTAATACTGATGGTATTTGGCTGAGTCAGTGAAAGATCAGAAGTGGCTTTGGGAAGATTGACCGGTACCGCGTTACTTAATAATGGTGCGGTAACGATAAAAATGGTCAGTAATACCAACATAACGTCTACCAAAGGCGTTACATTGATTTCACTCATTGCAGCGTCATCACTACCCATATTCATTGCCATATCGGATTTCCTTACAAAGTTAAGACGGTTGCCTTTACAATCAATGTTTGATTTTAATGAATACCGCTGTCCGAACTGTTGGCTCGATTCACTTCCTCAAATTGACCACCGGATTTCAGCACTAATAACTGAAACGCTGAAGCGAAGTTATCCATGGTGGCAACAGAAAGACGCACCTTACGCAGGAAGTAGTTATAAGCCAGAACAGCTGGCACCGCTGTAGCAATACCGACAGCAGTGGCAATCAACGCTTCACCAATTGGTCCTGCCACTATATCCAGACTGGCTGAGCCAGATGCTGAAATCGCTTTAAGCGCATTCATAATCCCCCAGACGGTACCGAACAGACCGATAAACGGTGCAGTAGACCCCACACTGGCCAGTATGGATAAGCCATTTTCCATGCGGGTTTGTTCGATATGTGCTTGCTGGCGAAGGGCGTGCAGCAATATTTGCTGTCTGTCTTCTGGCATAAAAACAGTGTTCATTTCTTGTAATGACGAAATTTCGGCGAATCCTGCCTGGCAAACACGTGATAATCGGCCTTGGGTAGAAGAGATAATCGCCGGCAATTCATCAATATGTTTTATCTGAGAAAACAGCCTTAAAAAATGACGGTCACGACCGGTATTACGATAGAAGACAAAAAACTTGGTGATAGCAACAGTCCAGATCAGGACCGATAAAAATGCGAGAAAAATAAGTACCGCATCAACTATATCTGGTACTGAATCCATAAAAACGCTTTCCTTCGTTGTGAATGTAAAAACAGGGCCTTAATGCTCAAATGTTGATGATTTAACGTACGAATCCGTCGCAGAGCATCAAACTATTAGAATATTTATCAGCAGGCATAACCGCCATAACTAGCCGGTTAAAGTGTTCCCTTACTATATATGCCAATTGAAAATGCAAAAGTGACAATTATTTTTAATCTTTTTTTGAAAAAAATTAACGATGCATAAATTAATCTCGTTTCTCATCGCTATTTCTAGCTAAAAAACACTAAATGTTAAAGGGAAAATATCCTTTATTTGCTGTTGAAGACTCAAATGGCCGTGATTAACAAGCTATTGTTTTATATATGATTCGAACTGCACTCTTATATCTTTTTTGATTGTTTTATCAATTTTTAAATTGGGCGGCGACTATTTGCAGATCATCAAAACCCAATGTTCCAGTGACTTTTTTTAGATTCAAATAGCTTTGCAGATAGTTATATCGCGCGAGTAATAAATCGCCTTTAGCTTCAAAAAGCTGACTTTCGGCATTGAGCACGTCAATATTGGTTCGTGTGCCACCTTTTATACTTTTGTGGGTGGCTTTCACCAGCAGCTGTGCTGAATTTACTGCCGTGGTTAATGCCGTTAACCTCAGTTTAGAATCCAGAACCAGGTTGAATTGTTTTTGCAGTTCGATGATGACGGTATTGGCTTTTTCATCAAATTCGGCTTTGGCTTTAAGCAGATTTGCTTTGGATTGACTAACCCGAGCAGGCGTCGCGCCACCGGAATAAATTGGTAAGGTAAATTGCAAACCTATTGAGTTGACTGTGGCGTCTTGGTTATACGTGTTAGTAGTATCAGAAACATTATTATTCCAACTCATCACAGCATCCAATCGGGGCATATAAGCCGCTTTACTGCGATTGACCTCTTGTTCGGCCACTTCAAGGCTGTGTCGTTGAGCCGCCAACTCAAGGTTGCTTTTAAGTGCGAGAGACTCCCATTGCTCCAGGTTTATTGGCTCAACGGGCAGTGTGGCAAAATCTTCAATTAATGGCTGTATCTCGTCAACCTTACGGCCTAAAACCCTATTCAATGTGGTTCGGGCATCGTTCAGAATATTCTGCGCTTCGACGATATCTGCCTCAGCCAAATCATATTTCGCCTGAGATTCCAGAATATCGGTTTTGGTGCCTTCGCCATTTTCAAACATAAACAGATTTGCCTGTTTTTGTGCAGCATAAGCGGCTCTTTTTGTCTTTGCCAAACCAAGCATATCCTCAGCATATAAAACGGCAGCATAGCGATTGAAAACTCGTAAAATAAGCTCCTGCTCACGTATTGCAAACTCCTGATCACTCAAAGCAGTTTGTGCCACGCCCTGTTTATAACGCGCATAGCCATCAAAATTGATCAACGGTTGACGTAACTGGACTGAGGCCGTCTGACTGGCGTATTTCCTTTCTTCAGTTCGACTTATCAGGCCATTTTCGAAATCTATATCCGCATGATTTTTATAGCGTGAGTAACTTGCCGTAATCACTGGCAACAGATTGGAGCGGCCCAGTGCCTTAAACTCCTGACCTGCCTGATGGGCATAAAAAGCTGCTTTAAACGCCGGATCATTATCCCGGGCTAATGTATAAGCCTCTACCAGATTTATTGCCTGTACTTCAGTCATACTGAACAGACAGAAAACAAGAAAACTGAGGTGTTTAGTCAAAAGCCGCATGCGTAACCTACTCTTCTGACATAGAGAGTTTTAGACGATCAATAATCGGCTTAAGTAGATAATTCAGCATGGTTCGCTCACCGGTTTTGACAAACATCTCAACCGGCATACCGGGTTGTAATCTTAAATCCGGCATCATCTCGATGCCTTCAGGCGACACCTTGGCAATCAACTGGTAATACGGCGAACCGTCCGTCTCGTCTATTAACCGGTCAGCTGACACCTGAGTGACCTCTCCCGGAATATGTGGAGTGAGGTTTCGATTAAAGGCGGTGAACATTAGTTCTACAGGTAATCCGGGGCTGACTTTATCAATCAAATGAACGGCCAATTGTCCTTCGACAACCAGACTATCGTCTCTTGGCACAATCTCCATCATGGTAAAGCCCGGTGCGACCACTGCGCCTTCGGTAAACACATTCATGCCCACCACGGTGCCCGATACCGGCGCTCTCACCAGCACTTTCTCAAGATCGTAATCCAGACCGGTTAACTGATTGCCAAGTGCATCGACTTGTTTTTGAACTTCCGAGAGCTGTTCTCTGACTTCAGCTTTATATTCCTGACGCAGCTTTAGCTGACTCAGTTTGAGTTCGGCCACCTGACTTCTGGCCTGTGCAATATTGCCCACATCTTCTGCGATGGTCGCATTAATCTGTGCCATCGTTTGTTCCAGTTCCAGCAAACGATTACGGGCGACATAGCCCTCTTTCTCCAGTTCTCGGACACCCTTTAATTGTTCTCCAAGAAATTTTAATTGCTCCAGTTTATTTGCCCGTGAAGCTTGTAGTCCCTCAGCTTTGGATATCAATCCCTTAATGTTTTCATCGATAACCGATAATTCGCTCTGTAAGGCGCTTCTTCTTGAGGTGAATATTTCGGTTTGAGAGCCCAGATAATTTGAAATACGTGGGTAATCAGCAACATCCTTGAGCATTTTGGGAAACTCGATTTGCTGAAGATCATCCCGCTCAGCAATTAATCTCGCTTCTGCTGCTTTGGCAATGTAATACTGCACTCGATTGGTTTCGGCATTGGCTCTGGCTTGAACGCTATTCATCCGAACAAGCACCTCACCCGCCATCACGAGATCGCCTTCCTTGACCAAAATATCTTCCACAGTGCCGCCATCCTGATATTGAACAGCTTTCCTTTTGGTAGCGACAGAAACCTTGCCATTAAGCGGCACACCTTGATCCAACGGTGCGAGTGAGGCCCAAACCAAAAAGCCTCCAAAACCGGCAATGACGATCCCCCAGCCCAATCGCGTGTATTTGTTGATGTCTTTATTCAGTGAGGTCAACACATCTTTATTCTGAGGTTTGGTATTTTCGTTTTGCATGTTTGATAACGTTTCCATGTTGTTATGCAACGGCAGAGGCTTGAGGTCTGGGCTGATTTTCTTTATTTTTCTGAGCGATGGTTTTCATCACATTGGCTGTTGGACCAAACAACTGAACCGTGCCATCCACCAATAATAAGAGTTTGTTACTGACTGCTAATGCACTGGATCGATGGGTGATCATGACAATGGTTTTGCGTTGTTTTTGAAGCTTTTTAATGGTCTCAGCGAGGGCTTTTTCACCGGTTTCATCCAGATTTGAATTTGGTTCATCCAATACAATGAATGCGGGTTCGTTGTATATGGCTCGTGCTAATCCCAAGCGTTGTTTTTGTCCTCCTGAAAGCCCCGTACCATCGTCGCCCAATAAAGTGTCATACCCATCGGGTAGCCGGAGGATCATTTCATGCACGCCAGCTTGTTTGGCCGCAGAGATCACTTTGTTGGCATCCACTTCACCAAACCGGGCGATATTTTCACTGACCGTGCCAGCAAACAGCTCAATTGTCTGCGGCAGATAGCCAATATGTGGCCCTAGCTCTTGTTTATTCCACTGGAAAATATCCACAGCATCCAACCGAACCTTGCCGGCACGGGTTGGCCAAACCCCAACCAGAATACGTGCCAGAGTCGATTTCCCCGCCCCACTGGGCCCAATGACGCCGAGTACATCGCCGGGTTCCAAGGCAAAGGTAACGTTTTTTAAGGCAGCAACTTGAGCACCGGGCGGCAGCACTGTGATGCCTTCTACTGACACTAATCCCAAAGGTTCGGGCAATTCCATACCGGCTTCACGAGCAGGATTGGCGTCCAGCAATTCACTAAGACGTGAATAAGCACTCTTGGTCGCGTTCCATGTCTTGCCAACACTGATTAATTGTTCGACCGGGCTTAAGACTCGGCCCATTAAAATGGAGGCCACAATCATCATGCCGGGGGTAATTTTATTTTCCAGTACCAGTAACGCACCCAGGCCCAACACCAATGACTGCAAACTGATACGGATAAAACGGCTCATCGCCCCAATAGAAGCGGCTTTATCACTGGCTTCACTTTGCAATGCTAAAAACTGTTGCTGTAACCGATACCAACGGCCCATCAGATTATCCAGCATGCCCATCGCCTCAATCACTTCGGCGTTACGTAAATTATTGGTAGCGAGGTTATTGGCTTTTACCGCAATGGAGTTGGCCTCAGAGAGCGGCTTTCTGGAAATAACTTCGCTGATGACGGCCAATACGATTAATAAAATAGAACCGGCTAATGCAAACAGCCCCAGCGATGTATCAAACAGGAAAATAATCAGTATGTAGATGGGAAACCACGGCGCATCAAAAAAGGCAAACAAACCATTACCACCAACAAATTGCCTGATGGTGGTCAGATCCTGTAATGACTGCCCGGCATTGGTGCCTTTGCTCTTCAGGCTTTGTTCAAACGCAGCGGTATATACCCGTTTGTTTAATACCGTATCGAGTTTTGATGAAACGCGAATCAGCACAAAACTCCGCACATATTCCAAACCACCCAAAATGAGATACGCCCCCACCACAATCAGGGTGAGCATTAACAAAGTAGCTTCATTTCGACTGCTTAATACCCGGTCATAAACCTGCAGCATGTAAAGCGATGGCACCAGCATCAGCAGATTCAAAATCGCACTGAAAAGCCCCACAGTGATAAACACCGATTTAAAGGCCAATAAGGCTTCGGCGATTTCATTTTTTGCGGTTTTTAACGGCTGTTTCATAAGTCACTCAATTTCAGCAAGATACTGTTTTAAAGATAATTTTCGACATACACGAAATACCACTCACCGTAATAGTCCTTATCTTCAAAATCCTGATAGATAGGTCTAAAATTTTTCCGCTTAAACGGCTTCTCGCCCGATAGACTGTTTACGCCCATCACGCCACCATTAGGCGCAACCACAATGCCCCAGCCCTCGCGCTGAGTGACCGGATCAATATAAAGCTTGCGAATATGCCGCTTGGGCATGGGAAATCTGTCGTCGTAAAGTAAGGCCTGCAGGTTCGGTGGATACTGTTTCACTACACCGGGAGTGGCATTGTAATAACTGCCTATTGATTTTCTGATCGTGTCCCCGACCTTTAACAGTTCCTGTTCTCTTTCACGCTTCACTACATCGCTCCACTTGGCGCTTGCCTGAGTCAGGATGTAGCCTGAAATAACCAGCAAACAGAGCATGCCGAGTAAGATAAAACCCCGATTGGCAACCTGTGAATTACCATTCCGCATAAGGTGTTCCTTCTGACGAAATCAACGGTGATCCGCTAAACACATCGGCAATACTGCCCTCATATTCATTGGTTTTAGGCTCACTGAAAACCCAGGTGTCACGCCGATCGGTAATCGGGTCTACCGGGACTTCTCTCAAGTACCGCCCATCGACCAAGTCCTGCAGACTATTGGGATATTCATTTCTATCACCCAGATACTGATCAATGGCACTTCGCATCACAATCAGGTCATGACGCAGTACTTTCTCTTTCGAGCGATCCACCGAGTCAAAATAGCGCGGTGCAACCAAGGTCAGCATGACGGCAATAATGGTGAGCACCACCAATATTTCGATTAAGGTAAAACCGGCGAATGATTGTTTATTTCGCATCACCATTCCTTATAGGGTTGTTTGTTAATGCCAATGGCGTTGGAGAGTGAATAAACGTCATACACATCCTCACCGGCCTCGCCTTCATCAAAAGAGCTTTCATAACTTCGCAATCCCCAGGTTTCTGCATTGCTTAATGTGTCATCGTTAGCAAACGGATCCCTCGGTATCCGCCGTAGGAAGTAGATTTTTTTATTGTCCGGGTCCTGCGCATTTTCGACGCCATCGACCAGCTCTTGTAACGAACTCGGGTAACCGGATTTATCGTCTGACATTTCAATCCGGCCGTCTTCCACCGCCTCTTTATAAGCATCAATCGCATCACGCATTTGCCACAATGCCCGTTTGAGTTCCTGCTCTTTATTCCGCTTGACAGTCATTTGCATCAGCGGTGCAGCAGAGGTCACGATTAACGCCAGTAACACCAACGCCACCAGCAGTTCAATCAAGGTAAATCCGTTGTGTTTTTTGTGGATTTTCATCATTACATGCCACCAGGAGATTGGATTTGTCTGGCGAATTCCTCAGCGGTGGTGGCATTTCTTTCCTGCTCATCTTCATCAGTCTGGATCACAATCGGTGCCATCGGATTTTGTGCAACAGGTGCCATTGGACGCGCTTGCGGCATCTGAGCACTGCGGGTTGCCTGACTAACGCCAGAGGGGAATGCCGTGTAAACCGAGTTGGCTGGCACGATGTTGTGAAGAATACGCGGGGTAATCAGCAGAACAATTTCGCTTTTCTGCTTATCCGTACTGATATCGGTAAAAAAACGGCCGACAAAAGGCAGGTTGGACAGCCCTGGAATCTTGTAGGTATTATCCTGCCGATCATCGGTGAACAACCCCGCCAGAACCTGGGTTTCACCATCTTTTAATTGCAATGTGGTCACCGCATTACGGCTACCAATCGAATAGGCTAAAACCCCACTGTTACTGGTCACTTGATCAATGATATTGCTGACTTCCAGCTCAACCTCAATCGAAACCTGATTTTGAATCAGAATTGTCGGTTCTACTTCCAGCTTAATGCCGACATCAATGTAGCTGACCGATTGCGAAACAAACCCTGTGGAATTGGCCACGCTGGTGAGTACCGGCACTTTGTCACCGACATGGATTTTAGCTTTATCGCGGTTTTTCACCCGAATTTTCGGGTTGGCTAACAAATTAGTGTCGGTATCGCGATGCAATAAATTCAGCGCCAAAACGGGATCGGTAATACTAAATACGCCCAGATCCGAATTAAACTCTTTCAATTCGGCTATGGTCAGTCTGCCGGGCACCTCATCCTCGCCTTCTACACCTAGACCAATCTGTGTTGGATAACGAATACCAATTTCTTCCAGATTACGGCGATTGACCTCCATCACCTCAACTTCGAGCATCACTTCCGGCTCAACCAGATCCTGAGAGGTAATCAACTTTTCAGCCGTTTTGATCGAATCCAACGTGTCACGCATCACCAGCGTGTTGAGATTTTCATCGATATACACTTCTTCGACTTGCAGCACGGTTTTAACCAGGAGCATCGCCTGTTCAGCATCCATGTTATTCAGGTAAAAACTACGGACATATAACTCTTGATATTGCTGACTACGGCTTAATGGATAAATCAAAATCGTGTTTTCATTAAGCACCTTTTTGCCCAACTGATTGGTGGTCAGAATGGTCTCAATCGCATCGCTGATGGGCGTATTGCGTAATATCACGCTGGTCAGCATGCTATCGCTGAGTTCACGGTCAAAGGTGAAGTTCAAATCCCCGGCTTTACCGATATATTCAAATACCGATTTGATAGGCGCATTATTAAATTCCAGGCTGACCGATTGTTTAAAAGCTGTTGTAATTTGAGGAACATTATTGACCTTATCGATAGCCTGCTGATCGATCTTTTCAAACAAGGTTCTTGCTTGCTCATGGGTGGTATCTTCCGCCAGAATCGCTCTTAATAAAGCTCGTGCCGTATCCAAGTCCTGTTCTGCATAAGCCTGTTCAGCACTGTTGAGAAGAGTTTGATGCTTTTGAGCAATGGCGACTTTTTTTAATCCATTCAAAGCGCGTTGATTTTCAGGAGCAGTAGTTAAAATGTTTTGAAACTGGGATTCAGATCCAATCAAGTCTCCTTGTTTTAGTAGAACTTCCGCGGATTTAATGCGTTGGGCAACTGCTAAATCCTGATGCATTTTCAAAGTATTTCTATAATGAACATTGTCTGGATATTGCTGAACCAATGCCGCCAGCTTTTGCGTTCCGGCGTCTAAGTGGCCCTGAGCAAGCATTTGTCTGGCCTCATCAAACTCTTGATCGACCTGCTCCTGTTTCTGATGTGATGACATGGATGAACAGCTTTGCAAACACACCATTGCCATAAGAAAAGTGCTGCGTTTTAGCATCCGTAACCAGCAAATATCCCTGTTTAATCTCAAAGTAACGCTCCAATTTTCACACTTACCTGGGTTTGGGTTGGCAGGTTAACCAGAATCATTTCCGTCGACTCAATGGATTTAACTTGCCAGGTGTCTTCGAGCGTATCGCCGGTTTTTACAACATAGTTCTTCCGCCCATTGGTCAAAAACACTCGCATTTCTCCATCTTCGATTAGTTTTCCAACATAGATATAGGGATTGGCTGGCATGACAGGTTGGGCAGGTAGCGGATCTACTGCGATTTCTGGCTCAGCAATTTGAGGCACGGCAAACAGGTTTTTCGGGGTTTCGATGATCCGGTTACGTAGCTGAATATCCTCATCTACCACATCGTTTTGAGTCATTTGAAATGTCTGTACTTGCACGGACTCAGGCGCCTTCACCTCAACAGCTTCAATGTCGTCCTCCTGCTGCTCGATCCAATAAACCATGAGCAACGTTATGCCCAGGCCTATCCATACCAAATAGTTCTTGATGCTTTGCACTTACTCTTTCCCTGCAGCTTTGGTATATAAAACAAATTCGAGATTGGAACTGACAATGTCGTTGTTGAGATCATCACGCTTAAAGTTGATATGACTTAATGCTATGGTCCGCTGGCTGTTCATCACGTCGGTGACAAAGTTACGGATGGTGGGATACTGGGCAACCAAGGGGAATTTGATCTGATACAACACCATGGATGATTGAGGAATAGCACGGGTCGAATAATCCGATCGGTTTAACGCAAGACCATGCTTTTCAATCAAGGTCAAAACATCGGCAATTTTCTGATTCGCTTCATTTTCAGAAGGTAAAGCCTGATAAAAACGTTTAGCGATATAGTTAGATTGTTTCTCACGTTTAATTTCGACCGGCACCCTGTGTTGCAGATCCTCAACAACCAAATGGAGTCTTTCTGCTTCAGCTTGATTGGCCTGAACAATAAAAAAGATAACCACCGTTGCGACTAATAACAGAATGGCCAACTGTCCTTGCCAGCCTAATCGACGCACTTGATATGTTAGCCATTGCATTTTTGCATCAATGTGTTTGCTTTGTGTCATACGCTTACCACAACACTAACAGTTCAAACTGAGTGGCATTTTGGCCATCCATCCTGGCCGTCTCAGTTGAAATTAAACTTACAGCGGTGAATTCATCCTGTTGTTTCAGCTGAGTGATGTAAGTCAGTATTTCCTCAACCGGATACGTCACTGCCGTAATCTGAAAGCTTTTTGATCTGACATTCGGCTCAACTGAAAGCACATTAATGGTTTCCAATCTGGATGCTTCCAGAGCACTGAACAATCGCGGCCAAGGCATGACAATATCGTCAATGGCTGCTTTCACCGCCTCCAATTCCGCTTGTTCCTTTTCAGTAAGCGGTAATCTCACAGAATTGCTATCCGCGGCACGCGAATACTCTGATTGTTCGTTTTTAAGTTCTTGCAACGCCACACTACTGCGCTGCAGAAAGAACAGGCTGATTAACAGCATCACCACACTGATAAATAACAGCGCATTGGCTACCGGGTGAGCGTGAGAAGGTTGTAAACTGTGATTCAGGCTAATCATTTTCATGGTGTGATTAACCTGGCTATCTGGTTTTCTGCCGGATCGGTAGTGAATAGTTTTGAAGAGGCCAGCCTAATAACCCGATGGTTTGGCAGATGTATTCTTTGGTTCAATGGCAAATCAGGCCAATACACTAACATCGGTAACTGACGCCCTTTTTTTATCAGCTTCTCGATCTCGTTGTTCATCAAACGTTCGCGTTGGATGAGCATGGCTATTTGTGCAATAACATCTGTTTCCTGCTGCACATTTTTCACCCAGCACCACTCACCCTCGATCATCAAACACAGACATACCCGTCCATCGGCGATAAGTGCCAACCAGCATGCACTTTGTAGATTCTGTTTTTTAATGACCTGCAGAGCCTGGTTGGCAACATGCATTAAATACGGTTGAACCGATTCAAAGCTGATCATCATGGGTGAAAAAACATCATGCACGGTTTGTAACAGCGCCTGTGGCATTGCACTGGCCAACGACTTTTGGCCGTATGAAGCCGAGCTTTGGCATTTATTCCAGCTCGCCACGGCTTCGCCATATACGCTGATAAAATAATGATTCAAATAAGCCTGGGACTCATCGGCTGTTTTGATTTCCGGGTTCCAGGGAATTACCGCATAACGCACCAAATGATTCGCGACCATAATGGTGGCAGTAGAGGCCTGCCAACGTTTTACATTCAGCGCTTCTTTGAGCACTTTGGCTAAATAGCCAGATTCAACCTCGGCCTGACCCATCGTTTTTTTCAAAACGATCTTCTGCTGATCAACACAAGTGGTTTTACCAGGCAGCCCTTTAAAGCGCCGTAAAATAAGACTATTGGGCCGAATACACACATTCAGCTCATCTTTCATCAATTTAAGCCAATGTGGTAACACGGTTAATCTCCTCTAACGTTGTCTCACCTTGTTTCACCAAGATCAGCGCGGCTTCACGCATAGTCTTGGTGCCATTGGCATAAGCCGCTTCTTTGATCTTGCGAACCGGTTCTCGTGTCACAATCAATTCTCGGATGTGATCGTTGAAACAAAGCAATTCCGCTATGGCTTTACGGCCTTTGTAACCCAGGCCGTGACACTGCCCACAGCCCTGGCCTTTTTTAAAGGTGAAGTCGCTGACTTGTTCCAGCGTTAAACCGGATTTTTCGATCAGAGCAGTATCGGGGTTATCGGCGACCAAGCAATGGGGGCAATTCACCCTCACCAATCTTTGAGCCAGAATGCCATTCATCGCTGAAACAAAGTTGTACGGGTCCACGCCCATATTGGTAAACCGGCCAATCACATCAAATACGTTATTGGCATGCACGGTGGTTAACACCAAATGGCCGGTTAAGGCAGATTGCACAGCAATTTGGGCGGTTTCGTTATCACGGATCTCCCCGACCATAATTTTGTCGGGGTCGTGACGTAAGATAGAACGCAGGCCTTTGGCGAAGGTCAGGCCTTTTTTCTCATTAACGGGAATTTGCAATACCCCCGGAAGTTGATATTCCACCGGATCTTCAATTGTGATGATCTTGTCGGTACCGTGGTTTATTTCCGAAATAATGCCGTACAACGTAGTGGTTTTACCGCTTCCGGTTGGGCCAGTAACCAGCAACATGCCATAGGGTTCTTCAGCTAATAAGCGGAAACGCGCCATGATGTCGGGTGCAAAGCCGAGCAAATCCAAACTCAGGCCCTGTGCCTCTTCGCTTAACGCTTGTCGGTCCAAAACCCGCAATACGGCATCTTCTCCGAGCACACTGGGCATAATCGATACCCGAAGATCCACCTCACGACCCAACACCAGGATTTTAAAACGGCCATCTTGTGGAATCCGTCGCTCGGCGATATCCAGCTCCGACATCACCTTGACCCGTGAAATAACCTGCTCGGCTTGGGCGGCGCCTTGAATTCCACCAACATGGCTCAAAACCCCATCAATACGGTATTTCACCTTCAAGCCGTTTTGATCGGTTTCCAGATGAATATCGCTTGCCCCGGACTTAAGCGCATCGTAAAGCGTTGAACGGACAAACTTTACAATCGGGCTGGTATCTTCGCTGATAGAGCGAAGTGAAATATCTTCCAGCCCATGTTGTTCATTGGTATGTTCACCATGGTTTGCATTCACCTCGCCCAACGCTCGCATACTGGTTTCGTGGTGGGCCAGATACACTTCTAAATCATCGCTGTGGGCTAATACCCAAACCACTGTTTCAGCAATCAGCAGATCGATTTTGCTGGGTAAATTGGCTTCAAACGGATTGGCGTGAACTATATATAAGGTATGTTGCTGATCGCGAACTGCAATGCAGCCTAACTTTTCGGCCTGAGTAAATGGCAACACGGTAAAGTCTGGTTGCATGTCATATAGCTGTGAAATAGTCAGTACCGGATAATGCACCAACTGGCCCAAAGCCTGTACAAACAGATCGGGCGTTAAATTGCTGATATCTTCCAGCACTGTTAATAACGGTTGTTGCGTTTGCTCTGCGAGCTTTTTAGCTTGTTGCAATTGCTCTGCTGTTAACACGGCATCGGTCTTTTCAGACTTGGTTTGTAGCGTTGCTTGATAAGCCGTGTTCATTGGATGCTCCCTGCCAATTCAAAAATCGGCATATACATCAACACCACCACCAACCCCACGACCAGACCGATAATAATCATCAACGCTGGTTCGAGTAATTTGGTAAACCACTCCACTGCCCGGGCGATTTCATCGTCATAAAAGATGCCGATGCGTTCCATCATGTCGCCCATCTGTCCAGTGCGTTCACCAACTCGTAACATACGTACTGAAATGGACGTGGTCAGCCCGTGCATTTCCATGGCACTGGATAAGGGTTTGCCTTCTTTTACATCGTTGGCGACAAACGCCAGTTTACTGCGTAATAATGGCTGCAATAATGACGACACCATTTGCATCGCCGTCATTAACGGTATCCCGCCACGCAACAACATGCTTAGGGTTCGGTAAAAACGAGCGAGTTGATAGATTCGGAGAGTTTCGCCCAATTTGGGAATTTGCCAGGCTTTGGCCAGGATCACTCGGCGAACAAAAGGTCGGCTCAATACATAGACCAACACACAGGTGCTGATAATAAACACCGCAAAAGCTTCGGTTCCGTGGCTATGTAATAAACGGCCCCAGCTAAGCAATAACTGAGATAGCCAAGGCAGATCAGCATTGGTGCTTTCGTAAATCACACTGAACTTGGGCACCACATAGCCCAATAAAAACAACACCACTAGGCCGCCCACTACCAGCAGCAACACCGGATAAATAGCCGCAGAGACAATTTTCTTTTTCATCGCATCAACCTGAGATTGATACGCCACATGGCGGCTTAACGCGATTTCCATATCACCGGTGCGTTCACTGGCCCGAATTAACGCAATATAAAGTGGAGTAAAAACGCCGGGCACCTTTTCCAATGAAGCCGAAAGTGGCTGCCCATCAAACAAAGAGGCCTTGATTTGATTTAACACCGCTTTGGACTCAGCGTGTGTTTCTTTCTCGGCTAAGGCTTCGATGGCCTCAACCAGACTTAATCCTGATTCAATTAATGCCAGTAACTCCTGGCTGAATAACATCACATTGAATTTGGTTTTTTTCAGACCGGCCAAATTGAATTTAATTGGCCCCGCCTTATGCTGATTTACCGAAAGCACATGATGACCTTGTTCCTCCGCCAACGAGCGAGCTTGCAACGCATTGCCAGCTTCCATCTCCATTAGCGTGATGGCATCACCTTGGATAACTTTCAAGGTAAACTTCATAAACTAACGCACCTACTGCCAGCTCACGATATCGGCAGCTGTATCCTTTCCGCCGCTGGCACCATCACTGCCTAACGACCACAAATCATAATCATCATATTGACCATGAGCACCCGGCATCTGGTAGTGATACGGATTATCCCAAGGGTCATTGGGGACAGCTTTTTTCAAGTATGGCCCCTGCCATTTTCGTTCATTGCCCGGTGGCGTATTTAACGCAGCCAGACCTTGTTCTGTACTTGGGTAATGCCCTACATCCAACCGATATTGATCCAAGGCTTTGCCCAGCGCTTCAATTTGCGCTTTGGCGGTTTTCACTTCGGATTTACCAATTTGAGCAAAATATTTCGGCCCGACGTAACCCGCCAATAAGCCAATAATGACCATGACCACCAGCAATTCGAGCAACGTAAAACCTTGTTGAGTCTTTGCAGTTGGGCCAGAAAAAGCTGTACTTCTGCTGAAAAATAAATGTTCTGACATGGCTTTCTCGATTAATGGTTAAGTTTGAAAAAAAAGGGTGTACCTGACTGGGGAAAACAGGCACACCCTTGCTCAACGCTTAAGCAAAAACTTCCACATCTGTGGCACTAAATGACGTCACACCATCCAACGTAGCAAACTGGATAGCTGCACCAGCACCACTACCATCGGCATCGTAACTTAGAGCAAATGTCGAGGTATCAAACAGTATGTAATCATCCACATCACCGGCAGTTGCACCGGATCCAACCACTAAATTACCTGCGGAGAAACCACCTACTGTCAACGAACTGAACATATCAGTATTCAGCGCAATCTTGTCCAAACCACTCATAAAGTCAGTGATAAAGTCGATACCACTTAATTCAAACGCCGTATCAACATAGGTTTGGACTTCATCATCATCGCCAGTAACAACCTGCTCGTGCACTTTGCCAAACACAAAGGTGTCAGCACCGGCACCACCGGTTAGGACATCATCACCACTATTACTAACAAAGACGTCATCTTGAGTCGTACCGATAAAGGTATTGTCATCGGCATTACCCTCAAAACGCAGACCATTGGCTGTCACGCCAGACGCATCAACAACCACGTTGTTAATGGTGCCGCCGTTATTGCCCAGGGAATTACTCAGATCATCGACATTGCCATTGGCCTGGAAGTAGTAATGATCATTCAGCATCTGCAATGCTTCATTTTCAACATTCAGTTGGTCAACCGTACCACCAACCTGAACGACTTCCATGCTTTGGAAATTGGCATCGTTTAACACAATTGTGCCGTTCGCTTTAGTATCAGCACCAATGCCTGTAGTAATCCGCAAGGTATCAACACCATCACCACCGACAATCAGATCATGTTCAGCACCTGTCGCGATCCACTCTTGCTGACCATCATCTGCAGCCGATGTGGTGCCCGAAACACCGGTACCAAAACCACCGATTTCAAAGATGTCATCGCCATCTTCGCCATACAGCGCATCCGCACCGCTTTGGCCGACTAAGACATCATTACCATCGCCACCGTAGTAGGTATCATTACCAGAATGCATGGTGCCGTAGTCAACACCTTCACTACCGTAAACCGTTTCACTGGCTCCAGCAGATTCGTTGCCACCATCAACACGGGTAAAGCTACCTGCTTCACCTTCACTGGCATCGTAGATAACATCAACATTGTGATACACATTGGCTGTTGAATACTCACCGATTGAAAACTCAGCCGCATCGTATTCAACTTCTACGGCCCCAACGATGTCTTCATCAGGTTCGAACTCAGCTTCTTCAAATTCCAGCTCAATGGTCACTGACTCAGCATCACCGCCAGCCACACCATAGATATGAGTACCAGGATTTAAAAAGCCCAAATTAAGTGATTCACCATTAGCTTCAAATTGCTCAGAAGAAAGGGAAATATCAACACCACTCGCCAGTTCAATACGTTCAATACCACTGAACATCAACGATTCATCAAAATCACCACTTTCATTGAATTTCAGAGTATCGACCGCGTTATATCCAGCAACTGTGGTTGCTGCTGTATTGATTTCAGAAGAGCCTGGACGAGTATTGAGATTAAGGCGAACATCCGTTTCAGCCTGTTCAGACATTTCCTGATCTTCAATTTCAACAAACTCATTATTGACGGTATCGAAGCCGAACAAGGTCTCTTCCTCCTCGCCACCTTCTTCCTCTTCTTCACCCTCCTCCTCATTTAAATCAATATATCTGGCAGCATTACCTTCATTGTCCAGAGATGAAACGCCTGCTTGAATAACAGTCATACCTTCAAATTCATCCCCAATACTGAAGGTATCATTACCATCACCACCAATCAGAACATCATGAGATGTAACCTGAAATAGATTACCTGTAACAGTCTCATCTCCAGCGGTGCTACCCTGTCCTTCAATATAATCCGCACCATCACCACCGTTTAAGACATCATCTCCACCACCAGCAAAAATCGTATCATCATCAGAACCGCCAAAAATCACATCATTTCCATCTCCAGCAATAATATTATCTGTGCCTGCACCGCCCAAAAGAATATTGTTCCCAGCTTCATCAAAAATGATATCGTTACCATCCCCCCCTAATATAATGTCGTTACCAAGACCTCCTAAAAGAAAATCATTACCTGCACCGCCATCAATAATGTCATTACCATCTGCACCATTAATCGTATTTGCAAGATCATTCCCGACAACTAGATCATTACTGGAAGTCCCAGTGTATGTTGTTTCGGTTGAGTTAAAAATTTTAATAGCCATATCAATTTCCTCGAAATTTAGTAAACCTGTGCGTATAAATGTCTAAAGATAGGCAACGAATGGCAGCAATATCACTGCCATCCGTGCTTATATATGACATCCAGTTTAGTTCGGTATAAAACCTTCTACTTGCACTTCAATAAAAGGATTATCAGTAACTCCATCTCCATTTAATTCCTGGAAGGTTTGACGTAAGCGAATGGCATCGGTATCTGTATCATGTGTATCACCCGTGCACATTGCTCTGACATATTGCATTCCGGACGCTGCAGCTGTACTACCATCGTCATCCAAAAAGTTGGCGTCAGTAGTAAAATTTACCCAGTCCGTATCGATATCCGCTTTTTGCTCTGCTGCGGTTGGGCGACCAGAAGGAGTTGGCCAAACATTCACCCCATTGATAGCTGGACTTGAACCTAATCCAGTAATCGGTTGGTCTACATAGCCAGTTTCTGGACGATGTTGAACGGCAGTGAATGTACGACCAATGCGGTATGTAGGCGATGCAACGCTTGGTACAGTTGAGTATGCAACATCAATTGTCTTGCCACTCCAGCCCTTACGGGCCATATCATTAACTTCGAAATTTTGTACACCCGGCTCATTCACATTGTAATCAGCTTCTTTTAGTACCACTTTCATCCCATAAATACATTCATAGGTATCAGTATCGTCAATTTCTCTTTCCCAAATGTATTCAGTCAATGTTCCTATATTTATAGAGGCTCCGCCTGTATATGAATTATTCATATTTATTGGCACAATCCTGCTTTCTTTGAATACCAAGTCTGCACCAGAGAAATTTGGATCTGGCGCGTAAATTTCAAAAGCCGGTAATACAGCACATGGGCTAGCTGTTGACCCTGGCTGGACAGGAGCATTTGCCCCAGATCCTGAACCAAAATCACCTGTTGGATTACATAAGATATATGCACTGGTATCACTACCAACGGAAACGCCTGCTGCTGGTAAATTTTCCCAGGCTGCCATCGCCTGAGCGCTGGCGAGCACGCTCAAAGCACTCGAAACTGCTATTGCTAACTTTAAGTTTTTCATAGTCATTCTCCATCCGTGTACAATAAACGGGCATTTGTGGCTGCCCGAAGCACCCATTCACCACAATTTTTAGTTCGTGCCTTAATACTTACCTAAATTGTGGTTGAATCCCTTGTGAGGCAGTCGCAAATGCCTCCGCTAAATCCCTTAATTAAAAAATATCTAATTTGGTATAAATCCCTCTACCTCTACTTCGATTGCAGGTTGTCCATCTCTTGACGTCTGCCGTAAACGAATCGCATCTGAAACAGTTGAAAAATCCTCCGCTGTGCAACTGGTTCGAATATATTGCATTCCTGATGCGTCAGTCGTTCCCACATGAACTAGTGTGGTGAAGTCAACCCAATCACTTTCCAAATCAGCGTTTTGTGTGTACGTAATTGCAGGCTTAGCACCTAAGCCTGTTGGAGGTTGATCAACATAACCAGAACCGGAGCCATATTTAACAGATGTAAATGTTCTACCTATCCGATAAGTAGAAAATGCAGCTGCAGGAACCGTTGAATAAGCCACATCGATCATTTTCCCATTCCATCCTTTACGGGCCATATCATTGACTTCAAAGTTTTGCGTGCCGGACTCATCATCGTTATAGTCAGCGTTTTTTAAAACCACTTTCATCCCATAGATGCATTCATAAACATCCTCTTGAACTTCCCGTTGCCAGACATATTCCGTGAATGTCCCAATATCGACAGGATTACCACCAGTGTAAGAATCCATATAAATCGCTACTGTTCGGCTCTCTTTAGGAACTAGATCTGCACCAGTAAAATTTGCATCAGGTGCAAGAAGATCAATTAAAGGCAGTACTGCACATGCATCAGTAATTGATGATGGCTGAACATCGGCGCTGGCCCCACGACCCCAGCCAAAGTTACCTGTTGGATTACATAAAATATATGCACTGGTATCACTACCAACGGAAACGCCTGCTGCTGGTAAATTTTCCCAGTCTGCCATCGCCTGAATGCTGGCGAACACGCTCAAAGCACTCGAAACTGCTATTGCTAACTTTAAGTTTTTCATAGTCATTCTCCATCCGTGTACAATAAACGGGCATTTGTGGCTGCACCGAAGCACCCATTCACCACAATTTTTAGTTCGTGCCTTAATACTTACCTAAATTGTGGTTGAATCCCTTTTGAGGCAGTCATAAATGCACTGCCTTTTTTCCATATCCCTAAACTATTAAAACCGCCATCTCATGCTAAGCCATGCCCCCCTTGGTGCACCCGGTGCCACAAAGTTTGTGCTATCCCATTCCAGAGAGTTATGGTTATAACCATCTGGTCCAATTGCGCCATAGGTTCCTGGTGAGAATGGGTTACGCCCTAAGGTTCCAGCGGTAAAGTACTCATGATCAAACACATTATTCACTAACAGATTGACGCTTAAATTTTCATTAAAGTTATAGGTACTTTGGACATTAAACGTCATATAACCTGGGACTTTACCCGGATTACTAGTAGGTTTTCTGGTGACAACCTTTTGTCTACCACCATCATCAATTGTTTCGGTGAGTACTACACCACGACGGTGTTTGTTGTTTTCGTTACCACGTACATAACTTTCTGAGTGTGCAATCGCTGTTACCCCAATCTCCCATTTAGGGGTAAGCATGTAACTTACAGTTGCATTTAAATTATGCAAAGACACACCCGGCAGCCGATCACCCGGCCCAACATCTATCAAGCGACTGAAATCGTAATTACCGGTAAAATCTTCATAGGAGCTGCTATTGTCATTCCCTGCAATGGTGAAATCATCTTCAAAGGTCGCATGCGTCAGTGCATAGTTGACACTAAATCCCCATCTGTCTTTTTGACCAGATATACCCAATTCAATCCCTTGTCTGCGGGTATCTCCAATGGTGTCAAAGAAGTTACGATCACCGGGAAATGTCACCAGATATAGATCATCTTTTAAATTAGTTTGGTAGGCTGTGATATTCCACTGAATCCATTCATCCCAAAGACCACGGGCACCTATTTCCCATGTCTCGGCTTTTATCTGAGGCAAATAGGGATCGCCCGATAAATTTGAAGGCAGTGAACATGAACGATTCTCTTGAAGACTTTTATAAATACCCTTAGAGCCAACAGGTGTTTTGTCCAAAGCGCAACCCAGCTCTATTACAGATGGCACGCGAACACCTTGAGCAAAGTTTGCATAGATATTCAAATCATCTCTGGCATCCCACGCTACGCCGAGAGAGGGATTTAACGAGTAGTAGCTAAAATCCTCCCTTTCTTCTGGATTTTTTAAATTTAATGAATTAATTTCTTCATAGCCGGTAGGGCAATCTACTCCAGGTGGGCAAATATCATAACTGTCAGGAAATGCTTCCAATTGAGTCAAATCGAAAACAAATGTACCGTAGTTACGGGAAGCAATTTTATTATGCCCTTTCGTATCGTTATACCGCGCCGAAGCATTAAAGTGCCAGTTGCTGACTGGGCTCCACGTTTCACTGAAATAAAGACTTTTGGTTAATTGCTCGCCCTCAAAGTTATTATTGCTGATAGGTATATCCGCAGCGAGATATTGATCACGAATCTCATCGGGAGCATAATAAAATTCACGGTTTGGGGTGAATAAACCCAATTGTTGTGAAGTGGCATATTCAGCTGTGGGACGATCAATTGAGGCACCGATCATAAATTTGTGTTTTTCTGTGTTCCAGTTCAATTGAATGGAAGCGCCATCGGTTATCTGATCAATACTATTATCCGTAAGTACGGCTGTCGGGGTACCATCAACCACACCAGGATTGGTCTGACTATAGTTAGCGCCATCAGCCGTTTGAAACCCACCGTCAGGACCAGTTACTTTCAATTGGTTATTGGTTATATCACCTTGACAAACATCCCCATTAGTAGGGGGTTTGATTAAAAGAAGTTGTTTCACACCATTTTTGGTGTAATGAAAAGCAGCTTGTGATAAAGTATTAACAATAAACCCTTGAAGAAAACCGGGTTGAGCGGTAACAGTTTTTAAACCAGCAAGATTATTCTGCGTCTCGTATATATAATCGGAACCTGGAATGGGCTTTTCTAAATTAGTAAGTCCCCCAGGTTGCAGAATGTTACCGGTGTAAAAGTTTTTATCATAAGCAAAATATTTTTGTGCATAATCAACATAATAATCAGGCAACTCTGCATTTAATGCGTCCGGGTCCAATGCCTCAATTGCTGCAAAAGCATCCTCTAGACTTGCGTTTGCAAAACTCGTGAAAGCCGCTTGCTCTGCAGAACCATCAGCAACAACATAATAATCAGGTAGACCATAATCATTACTGGATTCAAACAAACAAGTATATTCCTCTCCTTCATTTAAATTACGCCTGATATAGTCATTACCTCCAAATTGCGTATAAACATCAGCACCTTGTGAATCCCGTTTACTATTTCGTCTATAGACTTGTCCGGTGACGCTGAATTTATCATTGACTTGGTAAGCGCCCGATAACTGAAATTGTTGTAGTCGGTTTTCGGTTACGTCAGGAGCTGTAAACACGCCATTACGATCTTGTCGATATTCCTCAGTTGGTATTAACCCATTGCCAACAAGGTCTGTCTCCACGATTAAGGTGCTTAAGTGCAGATCAAGTTTGTCACCCCGATAACTTGCCTTACCAAAAAACTGGTTGACCTCACTAGGGGAATTTTCACGCCAGCCATCTTCCATAAAAAAGCTGCCTGCACCGAAGAATGCGATGGTGCCATTATTCCAGCCGCTTTCGGCCAATAATTGTTCTCGACCAAAAGAGCCTTTCATCACATCGAAAACGGTATCGGTAAAGTTAAAACCATCCTTGGTTTTCATGGTGAACGCCCCACCCAAAGTGTTTAAACCAAAAATTGGATTAGAACCTGGAAACACATCCACACCAGCAATAGCGTTCATCGGAATCATGTCCCAGTTCACTACATCACCGAATGGTTCGTTGACTCGAACACCATCCAGGAAAACACTTAAACCTTGTGGCGTACCGATTTGTGGCCCAGCCGTAAAGCCGCGGTATTGAATATCCATCTGGAAGGGGTTGCCCTGGTAATCGTTTACCGTGACACCCTGGAGTTTTGAATTAAACAAATCGGTCATGCTGAGAGAACGGGCATCTCTAATCTCTTCGGCACTGATACTTTGCACGTTACCGGGAATTTCTTCTTTGGTGAGTCCCAGACCTGGCATTGGGCCAATCTCATAGAAACGTTGTGCACGAACATTGACCTTTTCCAGTGTCAAGGTTGCTTCTTCGCCCAAAGCGGGTAACGCTGGGACTAGGAAATAACCGCCAGCTTGATCATCAATGGCTTCAAGTCCACTGTCTTTTAAAAGTCGGTTAAAGCCTTCATCAACAGAATATTCGCCCTCCAGGCCTTTAGTTTGTTTGTCCTTGGCGATGGAGGGATCAAAGGTCAAACGTACGCCGGTTTCGGCGGCATACTCTGAGATCGCATTACTTAATGGTCCCGCTGGGATGGAATAGTTTTTTCTGGGTGCTTCCTGCACAGTCTCATCTGCTGCCATTGCAATATGACTCAACGACATAGTTGAAGCCATACTCAGTGAGGCAACTGATAGACAACGATAAAACTTTTTCTTCAGGCAGAGTTTGCCCTGATTGTGCAAATTCAACATTCTCTCTCCGATCTTATTTTATTGTTCTATTAGCTATGCCAATCGAAAATCGGAAAGTGACAATTTTTTTTGAAATTATTTTTGAATTTTTTTGAAACGAGGGTCTGTTGGTCTTTCAGAGCCACCACTGCTGGCGGCTATTTTTTTGTTCAACAAGGCGAAAATGATGCGATGTAGTTGTTCTACATAAATCATTTTCAACACAGTTGGGCGGAAAAATAGCCCCAGCCCTTCGGGTTGAGGCTGAAAATGCACCACTCCGTGTTGCTCGTCGTTTATTTAGAATGACTAAACTGCTCTCCTCGCGCCTTGATTGGTGCATTTTCAGTCACAACAGAGGCGGATATGAAAGACCAACAGACCCTGGATATTTGGCCGGTTTAAGCTGGTTTAAGCATGACCAGAAAGGGCGTAAAACTTTCAATACGAATAGAAAGTGTTTTGGCGATACTGAGTAAGGCAGCATCCACATCGGTGATTGGAAAAGCACCTGAAATTTCTAAATCAGCAATCGCGGGATCACAACGCACGATGCCGTGACGATATCGTGATAACTCATCGATGACTTTTGCCAGCCGCATGTTATCGACGATGATAAAACCTTTGGTCCAGGCATCGGCTGCTGACATATCAAACAACATTTTTTGCTGAAACAGCATTGAGGTGAATTTCACCTCTTCACCAGCATTAACTACGACTTTATCACCAAGTCCGTCAATTGGTCTGACTTCGACCGCATCTTCAAATACATTGACGCAACTGCGATTTTTATAAATACGGGTACTAAAGTGGGTGCCTAACGCAGTGACGGTGCCATGCATGGTTTGAACGATAAAGGGACGGTAAACAGGATTGGTTTCTTGTGCCGTTTCAACGTAGATCTCGCCCTGCAACAGTCTGACGCTTCTGACTTGTTCGTCAAAATGAATCGACACTTTGGTATCGGTATTTAAAACAAGTCGGGAGCCATCATCCAATCTGAATTTTTGGACCTCACCTTTTGCTGTGGAGTAGTCCGCCATAAAGTGATACCAGGGCTTTTCTTTATAGGTTAGCCAGCCCGCTGAACTGACGGCTAATAGTAGACCCAGGTTTTTAACAAACTGCCTTCTTCCATTTACGGCGGGTGTGGCCACATACCTTCTATTCAGCACGGCCATGCTGGTTTTTGTGTTCAGGCCCATAAAGCAGTTGGTGACTTCTTCGACTTGTTGCCAGGCAAGCTTGTTGGCCGGATCGGTGTTAAGCCACTCTTTCCAGGCTTGGCGATCTTGTTCTGTGGCGGTGCCAGAAGTTAATTGAACATACCAGTTCGTCGCGTCGTGCAGAGCTTTGGTATTTGTATGAGCCATATTTAACTGTGCAAGCCGTTTAGGAAGACATGTTAATGCAATGTAATAACGCCTTAGCGATGTACTGACGAACAGAGCTCACGGAAACCGATAGCCTTTCAGCGATTTGAGCATGGCTTAAGCCTTCCAGCTGAAACCACAAAAACGCACTTCGCACTCTGCCAGGCAACCCATCTAACATTTCATCGATCTGGGTTAGCGTTTCAATCATGATATTGATGGTTTCTGGTGAGGGTGCTTCGGCTTGGGACAAATGAGATATTTCTTCTAGATAAGCCGCTTCAATATCACGGCGTCGAACATGATTCACCATAAGGCCATGAGCGATGGTGGTGAGATAGGCCCGTGGCTCTTTGATATCGGTGAGATCATCTTTTTGCAAGACGCGTGAGAATGTGTCGTGCATCAGATCGGCAGCATCAAAACTGCAACCCAGTTTTCTGCATAGCCATCCCATCAGCCAACTGTTATGTTTTTGATAAAGCTCTGTAATCAGTGAATCTCTTGTTTGAGTTATTGAATCCACTGTGCAGACATCTACATGTTGATATATTGCTGTATTACTCAAACAACCTCTCCCAGTAAGCATGTTGAGCGAATATCCTATAAATGCACCTGCTTATGATGGTTATAAGGCTGACTGGATCTTTAACCACTATCAAGTAGGTAAACGCCGTGATAAACATCACAGAATTGGTGTCAATTTACTACGTAAGCAGGGTCAAAAATATAGGAAATAATCCTAAAGTTATAAGGGAAGATTTATTAATTGATTTTCGCTATATATCCCGCGCCATCACTGACTTTGAAGTTAAACGTTATTTTTATGAAAGACGGAATTACAATGATCACCTCCATATCTTTTCTTAATATAAATTGGTTTTTAGGGAGCAGCATTGAGTTGTCCGCGCGACTTTTATCCAAACCGGTTGACGATTATCAAAAGGTGTAAAGCTTCCAGCTGGCTCAGGTGCTTTGGGTAAAACTGCTATGGGGTGATGAGCATAAATAGCTGATGTGGACGTTATGTTGGTTAACGTATTATTTTCGTGCATGCGGGTAAAAATTACTTACTGAATAATTGCTTTGTTAATGGTGATCCATTGGCTGCTCTCGGCTGAACGCAAATAATCGCCAGGTACATATTTTGCCTAATGTTTATCAATTATTTTTAACTTAGAGCTATTGATCTTTCATAGCCTTTTTTTATTTTGGAAATGACATGCTGACATTCATCGGTGCCGTGCTGGTTTTTATTATTATGGTTGATGCGGTCTGGACGACGTTAACGACTCGTGGCAGTGGTTTTTTAGCAGGTCCATTAACGGTAGGGCTTCGATGGGTGATGAGAACACTTTCCTATAAAACGGGGAATCGTAATATGCTCGCCCATACCGGTACATTGACTATTATCACGCTGGTACTGTTTTGGCTGTGTGGGTTATGGCTAGGTTGGGGCTTAATCTTTATTGGTATGCCAGGCAGTGTAATAGAAGATGGGGATATGCAACTGGCAAATCTGGTGAGGTATTTTTATTTTGTGGGCTTTACCTTATCTACACTGGGCATCGGAGATCTGCGTCCGGTGGGAGATATTTCGCGGATATTAACCAGTGTGGCAGCCTTTAATGGACTCATCCTCGTCACCTTGATGATTTCCTATGCCATTCCATTACTTAACGGGGTTATCAGCCGACGCAAACTGGCTTTTCATTTGTCGCTGTTGGGTGACAATATGACCAATCTGGTGCTGAATGCCTGGAATGGAGAAGATTTCCGAGACCTTGAATCGACCATTCATTTAGTGTCTGGTGAGATAATCCAATGTGCTGAAAACCGCTTGGCCTATCCGGTATTGGACTATTTTTACAGCTACGAACGGGAGTTTTCTCTGGGATTACAACTGGCAACAGTCGATGAGGCACTGAACCTGTTGGTTTCAGGAGTCGACAAATCATTGCTGCCAGCAGAATCCACGATTTCAAATATTCGCAAAATCATTCAGCTTTATCTTACTCGCTGTCATGCAGCTATCAGTCACATTGAGGCAGATGTGCCGCCGCTACCTTCGCTTTCACCTCTGAGTCACTCCGGCTTGTCATTGCAAAGTGATAAGACGTTTGAAACCAGCATGGCAGAGTTTAATGAGCGTCGAAGGTTACTGCATAAACTGGTTCTACATGAAGGCTGGGAATGGACTGATGTCAGCCCGGCTTAATTTGAACAACTTCAATGAGCTACATAGTCAGTCGCTCATTTGCTTGGCTTTTTCACCAATAGCAATTACATCTGTACGATAAGGATTGGCTTTGAGTGTTTGTGCCAGTTGCACCATGTTATGCACCATTAGCAAGGCCATATTATTGGTAAAAAAGTGTTTATCGCCCCCGGCTTCAATATAACTCGGTCCCGGCCCGGCATCACCAACATAGTACGTAAACGCATTGACTGGTAGCGTAAATCCCTGCTCCGACAAGTCCAGCATAATACTGGCAGAGGCTTTTTTGGCACCATCTTCATTACCGTCGACCATAACGCCAGCGACCTTATTAAAAGTGGGATATTGACCATTCTTTTTATTGCCTTCACTCATAATGCCATCCAAGCGTTCTCCTACCATTTTAGCGATGGAACTGCGATCCCCACGCCAAATTGGAGTGGCTATAATAAGCATATCGGCGGCTTTAATCCGTTGCAGAATTTTAGGCCATTCATCTTCACCTTTTTCATCTGAAGTATTGCCAAAACTTACATGGTAATCGACCACCCGTATGGTTTCTGTCTCTACCTCAAGATCGTTAAATACTTTACTGGCAACATCAATAAAGGTATCCGTATTTGAGGTGGCGGGTGACTGTTTTAACGTGCAATTCAAAAAGAGAGCTTTTAACTGAGGGGTAGAATCGGTGACACTCATAAAGTACTCCTGATGGTAAGTTGTTAGAAAAAGTGTCCTCTCACCCGTTGGTGAAGTGGTTAATGTGGCTCATGCAGATGATGAAGTGTCGTTTCCAGCCATTCTTTATGACGTCGTTCATCTGCCAAATGATCTTGCAAAATTGAATTAACAGGCTCGGGAAAAGCTTCTTCGACATTTTCCTCATAGAGGTTATTGGTCATGACTTCATTCAATTGCATGGCCTTCAAAATACCGTCATCACCTGCCAACTGAGCAATGTGTACGCCGCCATTGGTGAGAATTTTTTTCAAATCACCCTTCTCTGGTGGCGCACCACCCTCCTGACACACAATCTGGCTGAGGACGGCGATATGATTTTCATGATCCTGCATAAAAACATTTAACTGATCTCGATACTCTGGATTTTCAAGTCGCTCAATGGCGGCCTGATAAGCAGAAATAGCGTCATAATCCATTTCAATAAGATCATTCAATTTCTCAACAATGTTTTCCATGGTTTCACTCATGACAGTTTCCTTAAAGGCCGGTGTAATCTACGGCTTATTGATCTTTCATCTCCGCTTCTGTTGTGAGCTGAAAAAGCGTCAATCAAGGCACGAGGAGAGAAGTTTGTGAGATACATCCATGTATCTCACCCCATTGGGCTCACGCTCAAAAACGTTTATCTCCATCGATGGAGTGGTCGCTCCTATGCGTCCTGCACCCGCAACACTTGTGCATCCCTGCACATCGTATGCAAAAGCAAATGTCTGGAACATGCGTGCCCCGGCGTTTTTGTAGTTGTTGTTCTAAAGTAAGTAACGTGCAAAGCTTCTGCATCCTGCTCACGGCCCCTGACTTTCACCGCTACGTGGCCAGCTAAGCTGTTCAAATGCGTTCCAGACTCATTTCATTTGTCAGTCACTTATATAGAAAAGCTAAACGGCATGCTTTTCACCTTGTCAGAAACAAAAATAGCCGCCAGCAGTGGTGGCTCTGAAAGATCAACAAGCCTAATATTAATGAGTGGTATGGACGCCTTCTTTAATGCCCTTCAAGGCTTGTCCCACCTGGACAGAATTTAAATGTTGAGCCATATCCCCTATACTCACAACGCCCACCAAATTATTTTCATCATTGAATACAGGCATTCTTTGAACCTGTTCTTCGTTCATCAATGTGGCTACTTCTTCAATGGTATTTTCTTCATGACAGGCAAGGACTTTTACTGTCATGACTTCATCAACTGAAATCTCTGATAAATCATTAACCTGAGATACACCTCGAGTAACAATATCTCTATCCGTTATCGTACCGACTAAAGTATTTTCATCAGCAATAAGCAGAAAGCCTATGTCCTGATCTCGCATGATTTGCGCCGCTTCTCTTACCAGAGTCGAAGGCGAAATAGCTTTAACTTCTGTGTTCATAATTTCTTTTACATTCATCATCATTCATCTCCTTGTGTTGAGAACTTTGATTTGTATTGAAAAGCTTTTTCTGAAGGGTGTTCTGCAATGCATATGCCAATCCGTTGATAACGTTTCTGAAGTGGTATTCAGCAACGATCTATGACGTCAACGGAAGAAATCAGACGAGGAAATAAATGAAAAACCTCTATAAAAAATTCAATTGGCAAAGGAATTTTTACTAAGGCGGTGTCATCTGGCATCGCCTCCACTTTTGGAGGCGATATTCTTAGTTAACAAGGTAATCTCAATAGTGTTTAACTTGTTTGTTTGGTACCGGATAAGGGAAAAGTTGCCGATGTTCTAGTGGCCTGACGGATAGTGGCTATCACATTGAACAACATCACCACTGCACCACAAAAAAAGATAAAGCCCCCTACTGCTCGCATTGCATAATACGGATGCATTTGGGCAACTGATTCCACAAAGGTATATGACAAATTTCCATAATCATCATAGGCTCGCCACATCAGGCCCTGCATAATGCCGGCTATCCACATCGCCGTGATGTATACAGCTGTCCCAATCGTCGCCAACCAGAAATGCACATTTACCAGGGTGATCGAAAACATCTGCGTATGCCACATCCGTTCCACCATATGATAGATGGAGCCTATTGAAATCATGGCGACCCAACCAAGCGCTCCAGAATGCACATGGCCTATGGTCCAGTCGGTGTAATGGGAAAGTGCATTTACCGTTTTAGAAGCCATTACCGGACCTTCAAACGTCGACATCGCATAAAACGCCAGAGAAACAATTAAAAATCGTAAGATGTAATCGGTACGTAATTTGTCCCAGGCCCCGCTTAAAGTGAACATGCCGTTAATTGCGCCGCCCCATGAAGGAATGATCATTGCCAGTGAAATAGCAGCGCCTAACGACCCGGTCCAATCGGGTAACGCTGTATATTGCAAATGATGCGCACCGAGCCAGACATAACCAAAAATCAACGCCCAGAAATGCACCACTGATAACCGATAGGAATATATGGGACGCTCAGCTTGTTTCGGCACAAAATAATACATAATGCCAAGGAAGCCGGCGGTCAGATAAAATCCAACAGCATTATGTCCCCACCACCATTGCACCATCGCATCCTGCACACCGGCGAAGATGGAATAGGATTTCCATAAGCTGACGGGGATCACCAGACTATTCACTACATGTAAATAGGTGAACATGATCATTAACGAAAGAAAGAACCAGTTAGCGACATATATATGGCTGACCGTTCGCTTTGAGAGCGACATGATAAAGTTCAGTGAATAAGCCAGCCATACAACACATAACAGAATATCAAGCGGCCACTCAAGCTCGGCATATTCTTTACTTTGGCTTAGCCCTAGGGGCAACGTGATGACGGCTCCGAGCATGTACAGATTCCAGCCCCAGAAAGTAAACCACGCTAATTTGTCACTCCATAAACGCACGCCACAGGTGCGTTGAACGACATAATAGGCGGTTGCCAACAATACCGAGCCACCAAATCCATAAACCACTGTATTGGTATGCAGAGGGCGTAAACGGCCGAACGTTATATAGCGGTTATCAAAATTCAGATCTGGCCAGGCGAGCTGAGAGGCGATAAACACTCCTATGCTTGTACCTAACACCAAGTAGACACAGGCCATGACTGAGAAGTACTTTACGATTTCGTAGTTATAAGCAAGTTTATCCGGAACAGTCATAATCTCTTCCTTATAAAATTGTTATTAAAAACTTACTCCTCTTTATGACTGTTTAAAAGTATTGAAAACTTTCAATCAGCACAAACAAACTTAAGATTATTGATTTTAAATAACTTAAAAAAGAATAAGCGATGAATTATCGGTTTGATGATTTGATCTCATACATGCGTTTATCAGCCACATTCAATAATTCGTCTGCTGATGTTGCATCATGGGGACAGGCTGCCATACCAATACTTGCGGTCACCGACAGGCTGGTGCCGTTATAATCAATCGGCTGTTGAATAGTTTCAGCAATGGTGTTGATCACACGTTTAGCCTGGCCTGACGACGTTTCAGGTAATAATATGGCAAACTCATCTCCACCGAGTCTTGCCACAGTATCTGTTTGGCGCAGGATATTGCTCAGCTGTTGAGCAGTGTGTTTGAGGACCTCATCTCCTGCATGATGCCCATAGTTATCATTAATTTCTTTAAACCCATTTAAATCAATAAATAAGATAGTAAATTCACGTGTATTTCTACGGTAGTCATGTATCAATTTATTCAAAAATTCAAAGAACATCAGGCGATTTGCCAGACCGGTCAGACCATCGTGAAAAGCCTGCCACTCCAGCTTAGATTCGGCTTCATGACGACTGGTGATATCAATAATACACGCCAGTACATGTTTTTCATCCAGTGCCGTTAAACGTTCCAGAAAATAATATTCCTCTCCATTTACCATTAGCGGATATTCCATCGTTGTTGGTTCGCCGGTGTCAATTGTCTGGGCCATCAATGCAAGTTTTTTATCAACCATTTCCGGCTCCAACAGATCTTTGAGATTCATGCCATTCAATTTACTGGCAGCAATCATCAACGGAAAATTATCCTGCACCTCATGATCAATGATTGTTCCATCTTCTCTCATCGTGAGCAGCAAGTCTGGCATCGCGTCAATAATGGCTTTATTACGTTGATTAAGAATGGCTAATAGTCTTCTGGATTCAATCTGTTTGAGAAGTTGATTCCCTAAAAAAAACAATAACAACGTAAAGGCCATCAATATGATGATATTTCGATGAAACATCTCTTGTTGATATTGCTGAATTGATTGTTCTGCAGAAACACGATTTTCAGCAACAATGGAAAACATTTCCCATTTTTCAAGAAACTGAAAATCACATTGCGCATTATTGTCTAATTTAATGCGGTGTATGCCCATCTCCTTCGATGCTTGATATCGATGATCTCTGCATAAGCTATAAACATCATCTTTTTGCTGCCCCTCTCCCAGACTAGAAGACCAAATGAGTTTTCCTGATCGATCCGTCAGCATCGCAGAAATATTTTTGTTCTTGGTAATGTTTCCAAGCTGATCCGTCAGATCATCACTTTTCAAAGTCGCCACAACCACACCGATAAACTGCTCTTCAGCATTTCTAATGGGATAACTCACCGCGATATACAAAGCACTTTCCTGAATAATTGATTGACGAGGTGAGGAAATATAGAATTTTGGCAGTCCATTTTTTGTGTGCTCGGTAAAATAATCGCGCACCGAAATCGGGGGATGATATCCCTCTTTAGTGGAAAAAGTAATATTGCCTTTGCTATCAGCGAGGTAAAGATGCCAGATAGTTGGATTAAGCTTTTTTAAACTTTCCGCAAACGATGCAACTTGCTCGGGTGAATGAACACTTAATACGCCAATCTGTTTCAGGTTTGCTGCCAAAGAAGAGAGTTCTTTATCAATCAATTCTGCTTGCATCACTGAAGACATGCTGACTCGTTGGCTGATTTGATCATTAATCGAGTTTTGGTACCCAGAAATCTGTTGCAAGTAAAAAAAACGTAAACTTAACGCACAAAGAACCCAGACCAGTAGCAGAACAAACAGCACCAGTGTGCGATTAAATTGTAAATTAGAGAAGCGCGTTGTCATACGTTTAGAATAGCGCCTTAATCAGAAAAGTTCACTAAAAACTCTGTGTAATAATGATAGTCGTGCACAGTTTAAAACAAATCGCCATCGGGAACTTACAACCTGTTTTTGTATGATTTATTGTCAATGAAGATGTACTATTTTGCTGACAATTTTAGCAAGAAGTATATCCACTCCCTACAGCTGTTTTCACTGCTCCATCAAATCTGCGCAAAAGTGACCATTACATCAAAAGTTGTCTCCCTTCGTTTCATTTTTTAATTGCTGGGGTAATGGCACCATGCATGACGATGATGTCTTTCAATGAGGTCAAATTTGACGCATCGATTACCAATCACACCCAAAAAATGTAAGCTATTGTTTTATTTATCAAAATATTAAGAGGTAGTACTTTATGGCAGAGTCGGCAAAACACAGCTTCAACCCGGATAAAGGTTATATCGCATTATTGGGTTGGAGTCTGAACGCTGTTGAAGCTGCCGAATCATTTGACCGACAATACGTTGTTGTGGCGCCTGATTGGGCAGAAGAATATTGCACTGAGCACAACATTCCCTATATCAAATGGAATTTTGAACGACTTAATGATCGTTCACTGGAAATTGCCCAAACACTGCAGGAAACCGGTGTTGATGTGGCGATTCCGTTATTTGAAGAAACGGTTGAATGGGCTGGTGCAATCAACTCAGTGTTAATGAATAACCCCAGATTATTTGGCCAGTCACTGTTATTACGTGATAAAGCCTTGATGAAAAGACGTGCTCAATTGGGTGGTATTCGGGTCGGTATTTTTGAAGAAGCCCACGACAAAGATGATGTAGTACGTTTTCTGAAACGCGTTAATCAGACGTTACTCAAACTGGATGGCGATCCCAATGACCCAATTCATCTGAAAGCATTTGATAAAGCCGGCTGTCTAGGACACCGGGTGATCCGTACGCCTGACGAAGTGGATATGATTCCGGACGAAGAGTTTCCGGTATTGATGGAATCGCATTTGGATGGCTGGGAATTTGCTGTTGAAGCCTGGATCCATAATGGCAAAATTCGTTTTCTGAATATTTCCGAATATGTAACGTTAGGTTATTCAGTGTTTGTGCCGGCGACTCCAAAACTTGAACAATATCGTCCGGAAATAACCAGACAAATTGAAAAGCTGATTAAAACGTTTGATATTGAATTCGGTTTTGTACATCCGGAATACTTTGTCACCAGTGATGGTGAAATGTACTTCGGTGAAGTTGCCTATCGTCCACCCGGCTTTAAAGTATTTGAATTACTACAGCGGGCGTATGGCTTTAATGCGTACCATGCCTTGATACTGTCTTTCGATCCAAAAACCACTGAAGAAGAAATCAGTAGCTTCTTCCCGAAAGAGGTAGTTGATGCCAAAGGTGTTGCAGGTTGTTTCGGCGTTTATCCTCGTCGACGTGTAGTCAGCCGCCTGGAAATTCCCCAGGAAACCGAAGATCATCCCTATTTCGATTTTCATGAATTGACTGCACCACTGGAAGAAACCGTCACCAAACGCACCGCCTTTGGTACACATTGGGGTTTGTTATACTTCTTCGGCAAAGATCCGGTCGTCATGCGTGATTTACTAAAAGAACAGGAATCATTGGATTTCTATATTTAGTCGATTACTCTAGGGTCTGTTAATCTTTCAAAGCCGCCTCTGTTGTGACTGAAAATGCACCAATCAAGGCACGAGGAGCGCAGTTTGTGAGATACATCCATGTATCTCACCCCTTTGGGGGCTTGCGCTCAAAAACGCTCCTGGCTTTTTTGTAGTTATTCTAAATAAGCGACGAGCAAAGCAGAATGGCGCTTTTTCAGTCACAACCCGCAGGGCTGGGGCTCATTCCGCCCTACGGCGTTGGAAATTAAAGATCAACAAGCCCTAAGCATACTAACAGTAATAGCAGGTAAACAGTTTGATTGAATCCAATGTCATTGAATATCCAGATCCCAATCAGTCCTTGTTGATTGAACGTCTGGATGAAGCCATTAAGCAGCTGGAACAGGCACCAAGTTTTAGCAAGCCTACCAAGGCTGGGCGCTTGTTTGATACCGTCAAGCGGGTTTTGCATGCTGAGGGTGGCTTCAAGATTATTTCACAGCACATTGAGCGTATCGAAAAGGCGGGTGCATTTGATAATTCAGATTATGCCAAACCGCAGATCCTGATACCGGCGTTAAGTGCGCCGGCATTGCTTAGTAGTGATGTGTATACCGTGATTATTGAAACCTTAAGCGAATTAAGGTTTTTGGCAGTGACCAAACAGGAATATGTGCATCCGGAAATCTCGTCAGAACAGGCTCATCATTTTCTGACACAGGTACTGGCCGTTAATCTGAAACGCTTATTTTCGGCAGCCGATGAGGCAGAACGGGAATTGCAGGGTCGTTTGGCTGAGATCAGTCGGGGCTTGTTGCACCATCTGGCCGAAAACATTGGCTATGAGCACGTCATTGATCAATTAATTGATGAAATCTGGCGAATTCTGCAGCAACGACCTATTCAAGTCGACCATGTCAAACAGATGGTGACGCAAATTGCTATCTGCCGCCAAAATCCTGATATTGATATGGGCAACAGTGGTCAGGGTGCAGATAGATTGATCAGCAGTCTGTTCGGGCCAACCCAGGCCTGCAGAGAAGATCCGGGCGTCGAAATTTATCAGCAACGTCTGCAAAGTATGGACAATGCTGCGCTTCAATATGAAGCCAGCGGTTTTGCCCGTGCGATGCATGATACCGGTCTGGTGTCGCCCTACCACTCTGTATTACTCAGACATTTATCGGAAGAAACGGATTATCTGTTAAGTGAGGCGTTGGGCTTATCTTCCACAGGTCGAGATTGTCTGCTGAGTTTCAGCGATCTGGTACGGGCACTTATTGCTAAAGCTATTCATCCTGAAACCGCTCAAGCTGTTTACGGTCTTTCCTTAATGCTGGAGCGTGGCATTCTTTATCAACCTGCCATGGCGCCCTCTTTGTGGCGACAGCTATCACTACCTCTATCACCAGCAGCAGAAGAACGTCTGAATTCATTGTTTGGTGACAACCCAACTGCGAGCAGTCGATTACTGGAAGGCGTGTTATGTGTGCTTGGACAGCCTTTAGGCATTGGTCAGGGTAATAACCCAACCTGTCAGTCGGCCAGAGCAATGTCGATGTGGGCCTATAACGATCCGGATTATCTTTTACAAATGTTGGTATGGGCGGCGCGTGATGATGAAATTATGATGCATTTCGAAGGTAAGGCAATTTCATCTCAAGACAGCCTTTCGGGTCTCGCCAGTCATTTGCCAATGGATTTGGATCCGGTTTCACTGATCCTGGTACCGCATCTGGATCGGATTTATGCCGAAATGGGTCGTTGCTGTATTGATCGTGAAGGTGACCCTCATCGCTGGGTTAATCCGGAGTTTCATGGCTGGTGGTGTGGCCGTGGATTCAGTATTAATGTTGATGTGGCCTCAGGCAAACTAATGCAGCTGGAGGTATTTCTCAGACATTTCTACGCCAGTTATCACCCCTATTACAATGACAATCAACCATTGATTCATCCTCAACCGGCAGGTATTGCGGTAACCGACAGTGCCCTGCGGTTTGTTGGCTGGCATGCGATTACTATTTTAAGGGTTACTCTGGATCCAGATAGCGTAATGCGAGTCTATTTCTACAATCCCAACAATGACAGCGGTCAGAACTGGGGCGATGATATTCAGGTCAGTACGTCAGGAAATTCTGAGCGGTTTGGCGAAGCATCCTTGCCTTTTGAGGAGTTTGCCTCGCGGTTGTACATTTTCCATTATGATCCGTTAGAACCTGGCCAATTTGCTCTGGTCAAATCGGAAGAATTACAACGCGTAATCAATCGTATTCATCGTAGCTGGGGTGCTAGTCGTTTACCTGAACTGAGCGATTGATTAGTTATCGTTTAGCTCCCAACAGATCCTAAGGCAGTTCAAAATGATCTTCGTGTGATGGTCTGTTTTTTGAGTCGGAGTCTGACTCAGTCAGATTAATCACCCGATTTCTGCCCTTGTTTTTCGCTTGATATAGTGCTTTATCAGCCTGGTGAAACAATTCATCCAAGTGACTGCGTCCATCCCACTCCGCCACGCCGAGACTGGCTGTAACATTGATTTTCTGATTTCGGTAAAGCACTTCAAGCGATTCAATTTCTGCTCGAATACGTTCTGCCACCGAATTTGCCAACTTCTGATCGGCGCCGGATAAAAACACCAGAAACTCTTCACCGCCCATACGGCCAAATAAATCTCTCGGCCTGATCGCATTACTGATTGGCTCTACAATATTACACAACACTAAATCGCCAGCTTCATGGCCCAGATTATCATTGACCTGTTTGAAGTGATCCAGATCGATCATAATGGCACTCGCAGTTTGTCCATCCAGTCTTAAACGCTGTAACTCACGCTGTACTTCACTGAGAAAGTGTCGCCGGTTGGGAATACCCGTCAATTCATCGGTAGCCGCACTTTTAGCCAATCGTCCATTGGCGTTTTGTAATGCCTGGTTCACCTCTTTTAATGCCAGGGTTCGCTCGTTCACCCGTTCCTCTAAAAACTGATTTTGTGCTTTTAATGCATTTTCATGCTGTTTAAGCACATCACGTTGCTCAGAAATCTCCTGAATCAGCATCGCCAGGCCGATCGAGACAACAGCAATGATGGCAAGATATTCCTGTGTCAGCCAAACGGCATTTTGCGGCGTATCAACGATTATCGGATGTGTACCGCGCACTAAATGCTCGACAGCAAAAACCGTAATCAAAGCAACCGTTGCTGATGCTCCGACGACTCCCAGCCGAATAGCAGCTATCACCCCAAGCAATACTAACCAGATAGGGGTAAAAAACAAAAAAGCTTTTTCATAGGATTCAACAGTAAAGCTTTGATAGCCAATCACAATTACAGCCAACCAGAGTATTAATGCCTCTAATAAATAATGTAGTTTAAAATGTGGTAGTCCCGCCTGAAACCAGCGCCATAAAACGACAATTAAAGGTGTTAACACCAGCATGGCCAGAGCGTCACCAAACCACCACAACTGCCATAAACTAATATAGCTGGTGTCTGTTCGTCCCATGATTACATAAACAGTAGCGCCTGCTAACCCAGCAACTAAAGACGATAGGAAGGGCGCGAAAAATAAAAAACAGGCACCGTTCTTGAGATTATTGAAATGAAAATTCTGACCACTTTTCCGCCGGATAAAATAAGTAGCCAGGGAAACCGAAGTGATATTGATTATTGCAAAACTGACTGCTGCCCAAACCGGAAATGCCGGAATAGATGCTACCAGCTCTGCAATCATGCCGGCTATTGCTACAAAGGGTAGATAATGTCTTGGGTAAATCAGAAATGCCGCCAGTAATATCGCATTGGGTGGCCATAAGATGGCGATGCCTTCGGGAGTAATGGTTTTATGAATGGCGATAAGGGCACCCAGATAATAGGCTAAACCGACAATCAACATTGCTCGAATGATATGCAGGTCCAGAGGCCTACCGCGAAGAAATACTGTTTTAGAATCAAGCATAATCAGCGGGAACGTTTTTTTGATTAGAGCACATTTACCCTCCCCTTTTAACTATAATCTCTGGCAAAACCGTTCCATCAGACATGCTTACCCCCGACTAACGTTAAAGTGCTCCACAAAGCACAGTTGCTTATTTTTAAATCCCTTATAACTAATGACAGAAAAAAAATCCCACTACCAGTATTTTTTTCATTAACGTCGCATCATTAGAGTTTATTAAACTTGAAACAGTTGGAAAGCCTTGCCTTGAAATGATTATTTCCATAAAGAAAAAAGTATCATTGCACTACCGCCGACTAACAATATTGCGACCAGTTTGTTCAAACAATGTCGGTCTTGTTTGAGATATACCTGACCAGCAGAGGCAGCCAGGAAGGCATAAAGACTCTTAACCCCTCCTACCGCTAAACAGGCCACTAGCAAAATAATTCCGCTATCGAGGATGGTTAATTGACTGACTTCGATCCATGCAGGGAAAAACCCCATGTAAAAAACAATCGCTTTATGATCGGCCAAGGTCACACTAAACCCAATCAAAAAACTGTTCTTTAATGAAACCGGCTGTTCAACTGGTAACACGTTATCTTTCAAAAATTTTTGCCGCCAAAGCAATATTGCCAACCAGAACAGATATGCTGCTGCAAGCACACGGATGAGTATCGCCCACGGACCTATTACTGGCAGCAACAGGGTCATGCCATACAATGCGATACCGATAAACAGAAGATCTGCCAACACAATGCCAAAGGCGACAGCAAGGCCATGACTGAAACCATATACAGCTGATCTTGATGAGACCAAGAGCACACTTATGCTTGGTATAGCCGCCAGTACTGCCAGGCTGATAAATAACCCCAGCAACGTCTGTATATCTATGCTTAATTCCATTTATTAAAAATTCGCTGTAATCAATACTTCTGATATTGGCTCTGCCTTTTGCTTATACCAAACTCATCTGCCAATAGCATGATGACGGCTCACCAAACAAAAGTCTTAATATTGTTGCAAACAGCTTTCCACAAAAGCATTTTAAAAGAACTGTTTTGGTGACAGACTATTATGTTAGCTGCACTTTAGGCTTGCTTCATTTTATAACCATTCCAAACAAGTCCTAAAATTTTATGTGGATGCAAAATGCCTACTGCATTAAGTATCCGACAATAAAACTATCAAGCTTTACCAGATCAATGGCCTCTTATTATCGCGACCAAGTTCGTATATCCTTGCGCAATAAATTGTGCCAAAAAAACATATCGAAAAACATTCCTACGTTACCAAGAGACAGGTATGACAAACAAAAAAAATGCCAGGAAAATAATAGACTTGGTTGTTTTTCCTATTCGAAAACTGCTGGATCGTTTGAACTACACCCGGAAATTCACCATTCTGTGGCTGTTGTCAGCGGTCGCTATCGCAGTGGTTGTATACAGCTTGATAGCCAGCCTGGATCGGGTTATTGAACCATCCGAGCGACAACTCCAGGGCCTTGCATTGATAGAACCGATCACTCAAACCATCCAACATCTCCAGCTGCATCGAGGACTCTCAACTACGCCATGGAACAACAACACGACCATGATCGAATGGCAGATAACCGAACAAAAGAAGATGATCAGCTCATTTACGAACATGCTCGAAAAAATGCCTGCACATCTGACTTCCGACAAGGCTTTTAATAATATCCAGACAAACTGGCGACGTCTGCGTGAAGAAATGGCATATTTGACCATGGAGGAAAGATTCATAGCGCACACCAGACTGATCGAGCAGTTACAAACCTTTAAATTGACTGTCGCCGATGTGTACACACTGACCCTGGATCCGCAAATCGAGACGTTTTATCTGATGAATACGGCCATTCAAAGGCTGCCACGTGTAATCGAACCTCTCGGTCAGATTCGCGCTCATGGCAGCAGCATTCTCGCCAGCGGAAAGATTAGCGATCAGCAGAGAATTCAATTACACATTCTGATCGCCAGGCTCGAAACAGCTCTAAAAGATTTCAATACCAATCTCGAGAAAACCGTACGACACAATACTCTGCTACAAGCGTCTCTTGACGAGGTGTCAGAAAAGATTATGAATTCAGCCCGCCAGGTTATTGAGCTAACCCAATCTGATATTCTTTCCGGCCACTTCACAACACCACCTGACAAATTCCTTCGGATCGCCACCATGGAGGTCGATAATAACTATACGCAGCTCTACCACTCACTACTGACGACTGCCAGAGACCTTATTCAGCAGCGAATTAAACAGGCGAAAAAAACCCTGTTCACGAGTGTCGGAGGTGCTTTGCTGTTGCTCCTTTTAGTGGTTTATTTTTCGGTCAGTATCTACTACACCATTATTGGTAATATTCAATCGCTGGTGAGAACCGCTCGCGCCTTTGCCAATGGCGACCTGGATGCGCGCATCCAGCTCACCACCCGCGATGAGCTCCGCTGGGTAGGCGACAGCTTCAACGAAATGGCCGATGGATTCAACGCTATGCTTGAGGCGAGGATCAAGGCAGAGACTGAGCAGGAAGAGGCCAAACGTGCCGTAATGGAAGGTCGGGAGAGGCTCCATACCGTTATTGACAGTGCGTTGGATGCCGTCGTACAGATGGATGCCCGCGAAGTCATCATCGGCTGGAACCACCAGGCGGAGGTTATCTTCGGTTGGCCCCGTGAGGAAGTGCTCGGAAAAACTGTCAGTGAGACGATCATTCCTCCGCAGTATCGCGAGGCACATCGTCAGGGGTTAAAACACTTTCTTAACACAGGCGACGCGCCTATCCTCAATACTCGGGTAGAGATCACCGGACTGCATCGCAATGGAAACGAATTTCCGGTTGAGCTGGCCATCACGCCAATTCTGATCTCGGGAAAGTATGAATTCAGTGCTTTTCTCCGCGATATCACCAGAAAGAAGGAATCAGATGCGTTAATCTGGAAACAAGCCAATTTCGACTCGCTGACCGGGCTGCCGAATCGGCAAATGTTCTATGATCGAATGGAACAGGAGATCAAAAAAACGCACCGTTTCGGCTCAAAAATCGCGCTGCTGTTTATTGATCTGGATGACTTCAAGGAGATCAATGACACGCTTGGACACAGTCTGGGGGATATTCTGCTGCAAGAAGCAGCACGTCGCATCAGCTTTTGTGTACGCGAATCAGACACCGTGGCCAGGCTGGGAGGAGATGAGTTTACTGTTATTCTGGCAGAGATAGAAGAAATTGGCAGCGCTGAACGGGTAGCCGGAGACATATTGCAAAAACTGGCAGCACCCTTCCGGTTGGGAGAAGAGGTGGTTCATGTGTCGGCAAGCATTGGCATCACTCTGTATCCAGACGACTCCACCGAGATAGAAGCCTTGTTCAGAAACGCCGATCAGGCTATGTATATAGCCAAGAACAACGGTAGAAACCGTTTTGAATTTTTCACCCCGGCGATGCAGCAAATGGCACAAAATCGCATGAGGATGATCAAGGAATTACGTGTGGCCTTGTCAGCAAACCAGTTCAGAGTTTTTTATCAGCCGATCATTGATTTAAATACTGGCGACATCATCAAGGCAGAAGCGCTGATTCGCTGGCAACACCCGGAACGAGGACTGGTCACTCCGGCCGAATTTATCCCGCTGGCAGAAGAAACCGGTTTGATTGTTGATATTGGCAACTGGGTATTCAGGGAATCAGCACGCCAGTTAAAGCACTGGGGAAGCTTGTGCGACAGAGAGTTTCAAATCTCGGTGAACATGTCACCGATACAGTTCCATAGTTCGGACTTTGTTTGCAAGGCATGGCACACCTATTTACAGGAGCTGGAACTCCCTCCCCACAGTTTTACCATTGAAATTACCGAGGGGTTACTGCTCGATATCGATGCCGCAGTCACTGACAAACTAGTTGAATTTCACGATATCGGTATTCAAGTTGCGATCGATGATTTTGGCACCGGCTACTCTTCACTTTCTTACCTGAAAAGATTCGACATTGATTATCTGAAAATTGATCAGTCCTTTGTACGCGATCTGGCGACCGATCCCGACGATATGGCGCTATCTGAGGCAATTATTGTCATGGCGCACAAACTGGGTCTCAAAGTAATCGCCGAAGGAGTGGAGACCGAGGCCCAGCAGAAATTACTCTTTGCCGCCGGCTGTGATTATGCGCAAGGATACCTGTATTCCCGACCAATTCCCGCTGAAGCGTTAGAACAGTTATTGACTGCCGCTGCGAAATAGAGTCCTTGAACCAATAGCGGTTGGAAAGGTAGATAGTCCGGGGCTTATTTATCTTTCATATCCACCACTGCTGGAGACTATTTTTTCGTCCTATAAGGCGGAATGAGCCCCTGCCGCCCCGCGGGTTGAGGATGAAAAAGCATCCGTCAAGGCGTGGGGAAGGCAGTTTTTGAAATACATCTATGTATCTCAGACCTTGGGGCTGACGCAAATGTTGAGAATCAGCTTTATTTCTGGTTACTGGTTTACCCATTCTCCATTGGCGTTACGGCAAGCTGTGCCTTTAACAACTTCACGTTGTCCATCAATATAGGCATCCATCTCGTATTCACGACACGGGCGGTTATTCGTTTCGTAGGTCCGGGTAGGCGTAATACTGTATTGTGCTCCGGTATCCGGATTATTCCAGGAATTGGTGCGTCCTGTAGGAGTGTTTTCAAATGTGTCATAAGTTCGGCGCCTGTCCAGCTCATCCATTTCACTACCAATATGTCCACCCACCATTGCTCCTAAAATCGTACCGCCAATGATGGCTGCTGTTCGCCCAGTGCCACCACCTACATTAGATCCAAGCACACCCCCAGCCACACCGCCTAAACCGGCACCCACGTTTTGTTTACTCATCTGACAACCAGCCAGACTGACGGTAAAAATTGCTGCGACCATTATTGTAAATAGGGTTTTCATACGCTGTCCTTATTATTATTTGCAATTGATGTTCTTCAGACTTTATTTTAACGGATTAAATTCAATACTTTTGAATACAAAGTCCACCTTTACACAAATTTTCATTTAGCCAAAAGCACCTGTTAATTTTCGCTGGCAGAAACCTCAATGCGGTTTCGTCCAGATTGTTTTGCCCGATACAATGCCATATCAGCATTTTGTAACAGCCGTTGCGGTATGCCTCCTCGCCCATCCCAACTACTAATCCCAACCGAGATAGTCAAACTGCCTAATACCGTTTCCTGGTAGACAATCGTTTTCGCAGCAATTTTTTCCAATAAAGTATTGGCCCGATCCAGCGCATCCTGCGTGTGTGCAGCCGGCATCAAAATGACAAACTCTTCTCCACCGTAACGACAAGGTATATCCGTTTCACGAAAATGCTCCAACATCAAGGAAGCAACAATACTCAATGCCAAATCACCCGCCTCATGTCCAAAGCGATCATTAAATTGCTTGAAGTGATCGATATCACAAATCAGCAGGGATATTGGCTGGTGATACCGTTCGGCAAGTTGCAGTTCACGTTGTAGGGCATCATCAAAATATCGGCGATTTTTCAAGCCGGTCAAAGCATCTTCAAATGACATGATATGCAGATCTTCTCTCAGCTTGATTCCGCTCAAGGTCACGCTTAGTCTATCAATGGCCCGGAATATAAATTGCTCAATTACGTCCCGGGTTTCTGATATTTCAGTGGAAAGATCCAGCAGCTCAAAGGTTACGAACGTTTGTTTACCCCGCTGCAAATCATCAATCTCAATATGATATTTATTATTCAGTACACCATTTGGTGACAAATCTGCTAAGTCATTGATTATTTCAACGTGCAGTTGCTTCGGTGCAAAAACGCTATGTAAATCCTGACAAATCATCTTGCCTGCCTGTTGCAAGCTCTGAGTGGTTTGCAATCGACTTATCAGGGTTTCCAGCCGAAGGCTAAAATCATTAATCAAGGCCAGCTGATTTGCCCGTTGCTGTTCAAGTAATACATAATTCTGTAAAGTAGCGGTTCGTTCACTCACCCGTTTTTCCAGCAATACATTTAACTCTTTTAGTGATTGTTGGATCTGCCGATAATGTCTTAACGAAACAACCACCAGAATCAACGCAAAGATTAACCCGCCAAAAGCTAGTGGAAAATTAACCCAGGGCACTAAACCATGGGCAATAATCATATCGATCAGGAAAAATATGGCATAAAGTCCAAACGCGCCCATTACCAGCCTTTGTTCGGTATTCATCACGGTAAAATGGCGAATACAAAACCAAAGCATGACCACCAGTGTGATAACAAACAACATGTCGAAAACCGGGTAGAAATAGGCCAGGTGCCAGGCGCTAAACAATGTTAATACCAGACACAGCAATACATAAAGCATATGCATTTGGGCGATACGCAGCATCAACTTACCGCTTTGTACATCGAGCCAGTAATTCAAAATCAATGCGATAAAAATCGGAATCGAAAAATACGATATGGCCGCCACATAGGTTTTTGCTAACGGCGCATATATCAGTAGTTGTAATGCCTGGCTTTCTCCCAGCAGATTGCCTGCACTGGCCAGTGAAAACAAACCAAGGTAAATAAACTCACGGTTATCACCGCGCATTGCAGAAAACGCAAATGCAATCAATGCGATAAAGAAAAAGAATGCCGAAATCACTAAATCGCTATGCGAATTATTGAGTATATTCAATAATGCTGCTGAGCGTTCAAGCAGCTTCTTTTCTCCCCATAAACCAATATCGGTATAGTCAGAATAGACGCGGAAATAAAGCGTACGGCCAGCAAAATCATCTGGCAGACCAATGATATGCCATGGCCAACCAGCATAATCACCCTTTCCCTCAGCATCAAATTCACCAAAGCGATAAATAAGCTGCTGATCGAGATAAACCTCGGCAATCAAATCAATACTGGAAATAAACACGACGGGATCAACCAGTTTGATATCTGGCAGTGTGGTGCGATACCAGATATTTTCTCGGTCCTGCCGATCAGGTGGGTAGAGAGGGTTGGGAATGGACTGCCAGTCGTCATGATTTTCCTGATCCGGCATGGTCCATATCGGTTTTCCATCAAGAAACGGTGAATCTCCCCAACGATATTGCCAATTCTCGAGATCTATTTGTTCAGAGGTGGCTGCAAACAGTATTGTGTGAGGCACCAATAGTATTATAAGTAGCAGCAGACGCATTAATCGTCCTGACAGGTAACACGGGTTGTTGGTTAAGTCAGTCATAGGCGTTAAGCGTAATGCTTTTATCCTCAGATAAAAAAATACCCCTTGATGGATTCAAGAGGTATTCAATTTTTTAGCCGACCCAACGTCTTGCATTATGGAACACCCTTAACCATGGTGCGTCTTTGCCCCAGTCATCCGGATGCCATGAGTGCTGAACACTCCGGATTACCCGTTCCGGATGCGGCATCAGAATCGTGACACGTCCGTCTGTTGTAGTAAAACCGTTATGTCCGTTTGCAGAACCATTAGGATTAAAAGGATAACGCTCGGTAGGTTGACCATAATGATCTACATAACGCATAGCCACTAAAGCGTCCGACATACTGCCACCTTCGGTGAAATCAATCCGCCCTTCTCCATGTGCAACGGCAATTGGCATGATCGAACCCGCCATATCCTGCAACAGAATTGATGGCGATTCGGTGATTTCAACCAATGAGAAACGTGCCTCAAACTGTTCAGACAAATTACGACTGAACCGCGGCCAATGCTCACTGCCTGGAATTAGCGATTTCAATTGTGACAGCATTTGACAGCCATTACATACGCCAAGCGAGAAGGTATCTTCGCGGGCAAAAAACGCCGCAAACTCATCCCGTGCACGCGCATTGTGTAATACGGTACTGGCCCAGCCACGCCCTGCTCCCAGCACGTCACCATATGAGAAACCACCACAGGCCACCAGACCTTTGAAATCGGCCAGAGATACGCGACCTTCGACAATATCGCTCATATGTACATCGACTGAAGTAAAGCCGGCATGATCAAATGCTGCAGCCATTTCCAGCTGACCATTAACGCCCTGCTCACGCAGAATCGCCATTTTAGGTCGCTGTCCGCTGATAATAAACGGCGCTGCAACTTGTTCTTTCAGATCAAAATTCAGCTTAGCATGCAAACCGGGATCTTGTTCATCGTCCAACGCAGCAAATTCCTGCTCGGCACAACCCGGGTTATCGCGTAAAGCCTGCATCCGGTAGCTGGTTTCAGCCCAGAATTTTTGTAATGTATGACGACGCTGATTTAATACTTGTTCGCCATTAACGTTAATTTGAATCGTTTGATCTGCTGAGACTTCACCAATCAGATGACTGTGTTTGCTTAAATCAAACTGCTGCAGAACTTCCAGTACCGCATCCTGATGTTCCGCCTTGATCTGAATGACGGCACCCAGTTCTTCGCTAAACAGCACTGGTAGGGCTTCACCCAGTCCAGTCAAATTAATATTCAGACCGCAATGCCCGGCAAAAGCCATTTCACATAAAGTGGTGATAAGACCACCATCACTGCGATCGTGATACGCCAACACCAATTCGTCCTGCTTCAATTGCTGCATGGCCGCAAAGAAGTTTTTCAGGTTACGCGCATCGTCAACATCCGGGCCATGATGTCCGACCTGGTTATAAACCTGCGCTAAAGCAGAGGCTGCCAGGCGATTATGTCCATGACCTAAATCCAGATAAATCAGACGGGTTTCACCCAGATCGGTACGTAATTGTGGCGTTAACGTTTTACTGGCATCAGTAACCGGTGAAAATGCACTGATAATAAGCGATAACGGCGAAGTAACCGCTTTGGTTTCGCCCGCTTCCTCCCAGACTGTTTTCATCGACAGGGAATCCTTGCCCACCGGTATAGCAATGCCCAGTTGCGGGCATAATTCCATGCCAACGGCTTTGACGGTGTCATACAACAAAGCATCTTCGCCGCTATGTCCACAGGCGGCCATCCAGTTAGCTGACAGTTTGATATCACTTATTTTCTCAATATCCGCCGCCGCAATATTGGTTAACGCTTCACCAATCGCCATCCGACCCGATGCCGGAGCATCGATAACGGCTAAGGGTGTACGTTCCCCCATAGACATGGCTTCACCCAATAAACCGTGGTGATCGGCCAGCGTTACCGCACAATCGGCAACAGGCACCTGCCAGGGGCCAACCATCTGATCCCGGGCCACCAGACCAGTAATACTGCGGTCACCGATGGTGATCAGAAAGTTTTTGCTGGCCACTGTTGGTAGTTTTATTATCCGTTCCAACGCATCGCTAACGGTAATACCGCTCAGATCCAACTCGGGTTTTGGTTTGCTGTGATGTTTGACATCGCGCAGCATTTTTGGCGGTTTACCCAATAGCAGCGATAACGGCATATCGATTGGATTATTTTCAAATTCGGCATCACCCAGCAATAAATGCTGATCTTCGGTGGTTTCACCTACAATTGCCCAAGGACAGCGTTCTCTTTCACAAATAGCCTGGAACAACTCAATATCTTCTGGGTTCACGCCTAATACATAGCGTTCCTGAGATTCATTACACCAGATTTCCATCGGTGACATGCCTGGTTCATCATTTGGAATGACCCGAAGCTCAAAACGGCCACCACGACCGCTGTCGTCAACCAGTTCAGGAAACGCATTAGATAACCCACCGGCACCGACGTCATGAATAGATACAATTGGATTTTTATCATTAAGTGCCACACAGCGATCAATAACTTCCTGACAACGGCGTTCCATTTCCGGATTACCGCGTTGCACTGAGGCAAAATCCAGTCCCTCTTCACTGGTACCGGAAGCCACCGAGGAAGCTGCACCACCACCCAGACCTATCAACATAGCCGGGCCGCCAAGCGCAATCAGCTGAGTGCCTGGTTGCATGATATGTTTTTCAACATGCTGAGGCCGAATACTACCCAGACCACCAGCTACCATGATGGGTTTGTGATATCCGCGCATTTCAAAGCCATTATCAGATGGCACTTTAGCTTCATAGGTGCGGAAATAACCGCATAAATTGGGGCGGCCAAATTCATTGTTAAATGCCGCGCCACCTAATGGGCCATCAATCATGATTTGCAGAGCAGAAGCGATACGGGCAGGTTTGCCATAATCGGTTTCCCATGGTTGTTCAAAGCCGGGAATCTGCAAGTTGGACACTGAAAAGCCGGTTAAGCCTGCTTTAGGTTTAGAGCCACGTCCTGTCGCACCTTCATCACGAATTTCACCACCGGCGCCGGTCGCCGCACCAGGAAAAGGTGAAATAGCCGTTGGATGATTATGCGTTTCAACCTTCATCAGAATATGCTGCTGCTCGCCTTCGTAGCAGTAGTGATTATCACTCATATCCACCTGAAAACGATGACTACGCTGACCTTCGATAACTGAAGAGTTATCGTTATAAGCTTTAACGACACCTTCAGGATGTTGCTCATGTGTATAACGAATCATATCGAACAGACTGCGATCCTGCATTTTGCCATCAATGATCCAGTCAGCCTTGAATATTTTGTGACGGCAATGCTCAGAGTTGGCCTGAGCAAACATCATCAGTTCTATGTCATTCGGGTTGCGGTTAAGTGCACTGAAATTATCAAACAGGTATTCGATTTCATCCTCAGCCAGTGCCAGACCCAGGTTTTGATTGGCCTCAACCAATGCCTGACGTCCGCCATTGAGAATATCAACTGATAATAAGGGTCTGGGAGCTGTATGCATGAACAATTGTTCAGCGTCATCTTCATTATCAAATACACTTTCAATCATGCGGTCATGCAATTTCGCTGCAATCGTAGCGCGTTGTTCACTGCTGAGTGTAGATTTGCTGGTGACATAAAAAGCGATTCCGCGTTCAACCCGAACGATGTCAGTTAAACCACTGTTATGCACAATATCGGTCGCTTTACTGGACCAGGGCGAAATTGTCCCCGGACGCGGAGTGATCAAAAACAGACCTTCTTTAGTTTGTATACTACTATTGCCTTTGCTGGCCTCAAGCAGTTCACCCAAAGTGGCAAGATCCGCTTCATTAAGCTGGCCATCGCCTTCCAGTTCCGCGAAATAGTGATATTCACTCCTTAATGCGCTCACTGTGGCAACATCAGCGCGTATGGCGCGCAGCAATTTTTCAAGTCGGAAAGCAGAGAAAGCCGGACGGCCAACTAATTGCAGCATTTGAAACCCAATTCAGAGAAAATTAAAGCGATAATGATACTTTATACCACTGAATCCGCCCAATAAAATTGAGCCATTATGATGATCGAAAACATTTCCACAATACGTAAACTCGGCCCTTTCAGGCTTATTGCTGTGATATTTTATGACTGTATGCTACTGGTGTCAGTGCTGTTAGTTGCCGCCGCAGTTGCGGTCGCCCTGAATGGTGGTGAAGCTATTGGCGCCAATAATCCATTCTTTTTTGTCTACCTGCTGGGCGTGGCATTTACTTTTTATGGCTGGTTCTGGACTCATGGAGGGCAAACACTTGGTATGCGTGCCTGGCGGGTTTATCTTGTCAGCGAAAATAGTACCGGCGTCAACTGGCAGCAGGCTTTTCTGCGCTTTGTTGTCGGCATATTTTCCTGGCTGCCGTTAGGTTTGGGGTATTGGTGGTTGTGGTTAAGCCCCGACAAACTCAGCTGGCATGATATTGCTTCAGGTAGTTATCTGGTTTATTCACCTAAAAAGCCTTAAATACTTAATCTGAGATACGTTCCAGATTGATCATTTTATGATTGTCATCAAAACGGATTCTGAAACGACCATGTATACCGCTTTGTGTAATAAAACGCCGGACATGCAATGCCGGAAACTGCAACGATTGTCCCGAATCGGTTATTGCAACCACAGCAGAGGCTTCGCCGCGATAGTAGCGCATCGCCTCTTCTCTATCGACATTAAGTCTAAACGTTAAGGCTTTGTCCTTTAGGGTCTGTTGATCTTTCATAGCCACCTCTGTTGTGATTGAAAAATCATCAGACCCTTACCAAAAAACCTCTGAACATATCGCTTAAATTACGCAGCATTTGTTGTTTGTTTGCGTCAGTGTATGGTTCGGCAGTGCCCTGCCCCCAAATCGGTTTTGGCCAGACTGCATCGGTTTTAAAGCGAGCGACATGATGCACATGTAACTGCGGAACCACATTTCCCAATGCCGCTATATTCATTTTATCGGCTCCAGTGAGTTTCATCAGTTTTTCAGCGACTAATGCTGACTCCTGCCAGAGTAATTGCTGATCCTGCATCGAAAGATCATAAATTTCACTGATATCTTTGCGACGTGGCACCAGAATCACCCAGGGGAAACGGGCGTCATTCATCAATAATACTCGACACAGTGGTAAATCACCGATCACAAATGTGTCCGCAACTAACTGTGGATGTAATTCAAATTTCATTAATCCGCCAGATATTTGTTAACGATCTCATAGACATCAGATGATAGATCCTGCTGTTGAGCAATATTTTGCAATGCATCGCGCATCATTTCCTGACGTTTTACATCATATCGACGCCACGAATTGAATGCCCCCAATTGCCGCGAAGCCACCTGCGGATTAATTTTATCCAACAGCAGAATCTGCTCAGTCAGAAAACGATAGCCGCTGCCATCTTTTGCGTGAAATAACGCTGGATTGTTACGACAAAACTGACCGATTAACGCCCGGACATTATTTGGGTTTTTGATACTGAACGCAGGATGTTTCATCAAACCTTTAATCCGAATCAATGTATCCGGGAGGCTGGATAGAGCCTGTACAGTAAGCCATTTATCAACCACCTGCCGGTCATGCTGCCATTGCTCATAAAAAGCACGTAAGGCATGTTCACGTTCGGTACCCGGCTGATCAACCATCAGTCGCAGCCCTGACAAAGTATCCGTCATATTATCTGCCTGCTTCATCTGTTTCAGGCAGCGCTGGGTTTGCATCGGATCGCCGGTTGCCATCAGATAGCCCAGACAGACATTTTTCAGACTGCGTCGGCCCATATGCTCTGAGTTAAACTGATATGGCACATTTGGCAAATTATGCTGCTGATACAAAGTATCAAACTGTGCTTTCAATTGGATTGCCAGCGTATCTTTTACAAATTTACGCACATGATGGATGGCATCGACATCAGCCACCTTCATCTGCGCCGCCAGATAATTCTCTGAAGGCAATGTCAGCATGCGGGCAACCAATGCGGGATCGGCCGTTTTATCTTCCAGCACTGCAGCACATTGTTTGGACAAAATTTCCGGTAATTGCAGCGTTTTGTCTTGCTGATAATCGTTGATTAAAGACAGCATGACTTGGATGAAAAGACTCTGTCCGGCATCCCAACGATTAAAACTGTCTTTCTCATTGGCCATTAAAAACGCGAGTTCTTCATTATCGCGTTCAATCTGTAATTTAACCGGCGCAGAAAAGCCACGCAGTAAAGAGACAACCGGCTTTTGATCTACCCCGATAAAGCGGAATGTCTGCTCTGCTTCACTCAGTTCTAATACGCGGGTGTCATTATCATAGGGCTCTGCTTCATCAATCAATTGTAGTGGCAAACTATTACCTGCAGCGTCCAGTAATCCCATTGCAACTGGAATCAAGAACGGTTGCTTTTCAGTCTGGCCAGGCGTAGCCGGGCAAGATTGCTGCAGGGTTAAGGTCAATATTTTCTTTGTGGCATCATATTGATGAGTGGCTGTAATAACCGGTGTTCCAGCTTGGGTATACCAACGTTTGAATTGGGTTAAGTCAATGCGGTTGGCATCTTCAATGGCTTTGACAAAATCATCTGTGGTCACGGCCTGACCATCATGGCGGTCAAAATATAAGTCGGTGCCTTTACGGAATCCCTTTTTGCCCACCAGGGTTTTGATCATGCGTACCACTTCCGCGCCTTTCTCGTAAATGGTCACGGTATAAAAGTTACTGATTTCGATATAGCTATCGGGTCTGACAGGATGCGCCATCGGACCGGCATCTTCAGCAAATTGCAAACTGCGCAATTGATCAACATCGTCAATTCGTTGCACAGCGGCAGAATTCAAATCCGCACTGAAAGACTGATCCCGCATCACGGTAAAGCCTTCTTTAAGGCTTAACTGGAACCAGTCACGGCAGGTCACCCGATTACCGGACCAGTTATGGAAGTACTCGTGGCCAACAATGCTTTGAATCGTATAAAAGTCGTTATCGGTAGCCGTTTTGGGGCTGGCCAGAACACAGGCCGCATTGAAGATATTCAGCCCCTTGTTCTCCATTGCGCCCATATTGAAATCATTGACCGCAACAATCATGAAGACATCTAAATCGTATTCACGGCCATAAGTCTCTTCGTCCCAGCGCATGGATTGCTTTAAAGACACCAGTGCATGATCACATTTATCGTGATTTTCTTTATCGACATAGATCTGCAAGGTAACGTCGCGACCACTCAGCGTCGTAAAGCTGTCCTGTTGCATATAGAGATCACCGGCAACCAAAGCAAACAAATAACAGGGTTTAGGATGTGGATCATGCCAGCGAACCCAATGGCGTCCATCTTCTGATTCCCCCTGCTCTTGCAAGTTACCGTTTGATAGCAGAATTGGCCATTTCTGTTTATCGGCAGTGATGGTCACAGTAAATACCGCCATCACATCAGGACGATCCGGATAATAGGTGATACGTCTAAAGCCTTCTGCCTCACATTGAGTGCAAACCAACGCGCCTGAATGATATAAGCCTTCAAGTGCCATATTTTGATCTGGATAAATCTCAGTCACGATTTCCAGCTGAAATTTTTCCGGTAATTGAGGCAACACCAGTTGAGTATTGGAACGTTGAAATTCTGCCGCAGTTAATGTCCGTCCATCGAGTTTGATGCTTATTAACTCTAAATGCTCGCCATTTAATACACAATCTTCACCTGGCCCTTTGGGATTACGCCGCATGTTCAGAATGCTGGTCACACGCGTCGTTGAAGCGTCCAGATCAAAGTGCAAATCAACATTGTCGACCAGATAAGACGGGACGGTGTAATCCGCGAGACGAATCGTTTTGGGGGACGCAGGTGCGTTCATTAAATTAAAAATCCTCTTGATTAACTGGCCAGTACTGATAAGCAGGCTCTTCGTATGGATGTGCGAGTTTCAACGCTGAGACAACCGCTTTGATAGTCTCGTTCGAGCAAATCGTTTCAACCTGATATTCGTTTACTTGTTCCAGTTTCCCATTTTCACCAATAAACGGCTGGCTGTCGGCTAAAGGTCGGAATTGGCCCATACCCTGCGTTTCCCAACTGCAGCAGTCATAGCCATCAAAATGCCCTGCTCCGGCATTAAAAATAGCTTCTTTAACCAATTCTTTATGGGTTTCAGGAACAAAAAACACAAGTTTGTACATGAGGTTTATCTCCACTGCCATTGCTGGGCTTCACCAGTCCCCGCAATACTCAATACAGCGCTTGCATTGGCATTAAACGCTACGGCCTGTATGACCATTCCAGGATTAAGTAGATTCTGTCTGGTCACTTTCCAGCAACGTAATTTGTCACCTTGGGGTAATTGCCAGACGCAGATCCGTTCAGCCGCGTGGCCGGTTACTAGCAACATGCCATCCTCTGAAAAATTAACAGCCGTTGTCGTGGTGTTAAAAACCGGAAATTCTGGAACGGGCAACGATTTAGGCCAGGCTGAACTCCGCAACTGTGATTGCAGACGGCCATCCGCCAGTGACCACAGATAAGCATGATCATTATCTGCAGCGGTAAAGGCAAAACGACTTTGCAGATCAAATTTCACCAGATTTACGGTATTACCATGCCTCCAATTCTGTAACTGTTCTCCAGTTTGCAGATCCCATAAACGTGCTGTTCGATCATCCCCCCCCGTCAATGCCGTTTCACCATCCGGTGAAATAGCCACAGTGTTAATGGGATGTTTAACCGGGGAATCAACTGCGGAGCCATCATGTTCAAAAACCTGAAGAACCCGGTTGGCGTTAATATCAAAATAGATTGCTGTACTATCCGCCAGAGCTAATAGCAAAAAATTACCATCAGGTGAAATATCGAGAGCTTTCACACGCAACGGAAATGTCAGTCTGTTTTCTGGCATGCCGCTATCCGTGTTCCATAACATCACCGTATCAAATTCTACGGTAGCGGCAATCGGGCTGGATTTGGCTAATGCTACGTTTGTACTGCGAACCGTTTCTTTCTGCTCACTTTGCCAACTGTATTTCACCTGATTGTTTTGCAGATCCCATAACCTGGCGGCCGCATCCACATCGGCTGAAAGCAAAAAATTTCCATCTGCTGAAAAGGTAGCTGCATAACTGCCTTCACTATGCTGCCACTGATAGGTTTGTTGAGGACGATCTTCACACCCACCCAGCAATAAAAGCAGCCCTGGTAAAACGAATCTGCTGATATTGCGCATAGTCATAATCTCAATCAGGATTTTGGTAATGTCACGCCCTGCTGCCCTTGGTACTTACCAGCTCTGTCAGCGTAAGAGGTCTCACAGACTTCATCAGATTCAAAAAACAACATTTGTGCAACACCTTCACCGGCATAAATTTTGGCAGGTAAAGGAGTAGTGTTGGAAAACTCCAGGGTGACCTGCCCCTCCCATTCCGGTTCCAACGGGGTCACATTAACGATAATACCGCATCTTGCATAGGTCGATTTGCCCAAACAAATGGTCAACACATTGCGTGGAATTTTAAAAGATTCGATGGTCCTCGCCAAAGCAAATGAATTTGGCGGAATAATACAGACGTCTGAATTGATATCCACAAAACTGCTGGCATCAAAGTTTTTCGGATCAACAATCGCCGAATTGATATTGGTAAAGATTTTAAATTCGGTCGAACAACGTACATCGTAACCATAACTGGAGGTGCCATAGGAAATAATACGCTGACCATCGCTGTCCCGAATCTGGCCCGGTTCAAACGGCGAAATCATCCCGTGCTGTTCCGCCATTCGCCGGATCCATTTATCTGATTTTATGCTCATAATCCGTTAATTTACCCAAAAAATGTTGATAATAGCTTGATTAGTCGTTCTTGATAACTATATTCGGAAACGCAGTAGAATAATTTTTTCCCTGCATCGCCAGATTGGCGGCGATACGGCGGGCTATCACACGATAAGCTATGGCAATATCGCCATCCGGATCTTTCACTACCGTTGGTTGACCATTATCAGCATCTTCGCGAATATGGATGTCTAACGGCAGACTTCCCAGCATATTAACACCGTATTGATCAGCCATGGATTGTCCACCACCAGCGCCAAAGATATGCTCTTCATGACCACACTGGCTGCAGATGTGTGTACTCATATTTTCAACGACACCCAGCACAGGCACCTTCACTTTTTCAAACATTTTTAATGCTTTGCGGGCATCTAGTAAGGAAATATCCTGAGGCGTTGTAACGATTACCGCGCCACTGACCGGAACTTTTTGTGATAGTGTCAACTGAATATCGCCAGTACCCGGTGGTAAGTCAATCACCAGATAATCCAGCTCTTTCCAGTTGGTGTCACCCAGCATTTGTTGCAAAGCCTGTGTCACCATCGGGCCACGCCAAATCATGGGTTCTTCTTCATCGATCAAAAAGCCAATCGACATGCTTTGGATACCATAGCTTTGAATTGGCTCGATTAATTTGCCATCAATAGATTCGGGACGTTGAGTGGTGCCGAGCATTCGTGGCTGGCTAGGACCATAGATATCCGCATCCAGAAGTCCCACGATTGCCCCTTCAGCCGCCAGAGCCAGAGCCAGGTTGACCGAGGTGGTTGATTTGCCTACCCCACCTTTCCCCGAGGCGACAGCAATAATATTTTTAACGTTTTCCAGCGCTGGAACGCCCTGCTGTACTTTATGTTTTACAATCTTAGTGGTGATATTGACGCTGACATTCGTGGCGCCATCAGCTTCAATCATTTGTTTAAGATTTTCGGCCAGTTCTACAGCATAGCCTTTCACTGGATAACCCAAAATCACATCGACCTGTGTCTGATTATCATCCTGCGACACCTTGACCCTGGCGCGGGTATCGCCCAGCGTTATCAGCGTCGATGGATCCTGATAATTTTTGACGAGTTCCTCAATTTGCGCGGGGCTAGTCATGCATGACTCCTGTAGTTTTCAAAGAAAAATAGATTTTGCATTTTATACTTTGTCTGAAATCACTGCATCCACAAAGCTTGCAGGGCTATTGACTGATACAAAGAAAAACACCGCGATAACAGCGGTGTTTAACGTGTTTAGCGAGATTATTATGGTCCAGTTAATGTGTGCTGCAAAGGCCAGTCACGGTAATTAAAGACTTGTCCCTCCTCACGAACGCGGGCAATTTCAGTCAAATCCAGATCAGCACAGACCCAACCAGGCTTGTCAGCCACGCCTTCAATTAATATGCCGTTATCGGTAAAACCATAATCCACCGGAGTATAAATGCTGGCACGCCCAGTATTCACATCAACAGCTTCCGACCAGCGAGCTTCACCAAATGTAGGCGATTGTACTACATAGCATTGATTCTCCAATGCCCGTGCCTGACAGCCAATCCGCACCCGATGAAAACCGGCCTGGGTATCGGTACAACTTGGTGCCAGGATCAAATCGGCGCCGGCGTTAACTTGCTGATAGGCAATCATCGGAAATTCAATGTCATAGCAAATACCGATACCAATACGCCCGACATCGGTATCCAGCACTTTAATCTGTTGGCCGGGGTGAATTAACCATTGCTCATTTTCAAAGCGGGTCATGATCAATTTATCCTGAAAACCAATCAGCCCCTCCGGTCCGTAGAGATTGGCACGATTACGGAACGTGCCGTCTTCCTGCAAAACCGGAAATGTGCTGGCCAGCATCATTACATCGTATTGTTTGCAAAGTTGATGGTGCAGATCCTGCCAATCCGCATAGACATCCTGCATTGAATGTAATTGCTTACCGAGATCGGTGTAGATGGCTTCACCAAATAAAGAGGCCAGCTCCATACTGCCATATTCCGGAAACACCAGTAGTTTGGCCTTTTCTTCAACGGCTTCGGCGACCCACTGCGTCAATTTATCAGTGAATTGTGACCAGTCTTTGAAAAAACCGATATCGTACTGTGCTGCAGCGACTTTAACTTTGCTCATTTACATCAAACTCGGGAAATCGTTAGCGAGACATATAAGATTGGGCGTTTTAGCCTTACTTCAATGCCGGATAATATATTTTTAACGGCTTATCTACGTCTTTAATGACAAGCTATTGTTGTACAAACAAAAATTCTAAAGCCTTTTCATCCAGAAAGTCATCGGCTTGGGTGATTCATGCTCTTCATCCAATTCTTTCCAACTGAATGTCGTGTTGAGTTCGGGATGCTTCTCATAGCCGCGTTTACGCCAGAAGTTATCAAGAGGCTTATAACCTGATGGTCGACGTGGATGATCTTCCAGACGCTGCACCCCACAAAAACAGCTGAATTCATATCCGCCCAACTCTCGTGCATGCTGCTCACGATGCTCAAAGAACGCTACCCCAGCACCTTTGCCACGGTATTGCGACAACAACACTGATTCACCACAATAAAATACGCTATCAACATCAATACCCGCGTTGATAAACGGCGCTTTAACTTCATCTGTTTCATATTTCAATGGAATGCCAGTCGAGGCACCGACGACCTTGTCGCCATCAAAGGCTAAAACAATCACGCTGTCAGGTGCTTCGATATAAGTTTGCAGGTAGCGTGCTTCGTAATCCGGATCCCCATCATAGAGATAAGGAAAATCACGGAAAACCTCAATGCGTAATCTGGCCAGTTCCGGGATAAATTGATTCAGGGCTTCGCCTGATAAGCGTTTCAATTCCAGCATAGTTATTTCAATCCGTGCAATGGAAAAGCATATAAAAAACCAGGCTGGAAAATACATTCCAGCCTGGCTGATTGTCCTGCAGTTTATCCGACGACTTGTTTAACCCAGTCTTCCAGGTTGTAGTAGTTGGTGATGCGAGCCACTTTGCCATCACGAATCACAAAAAACGCACCGGCTGGCAGGTTGTATTTCTGACCGTTAGCTTCTGGCAAACCTTCATCGGTGCTCAGATATTCACCTAATACGGTGAATTCAACAGCAGCACGATCGCCCGCTTCGTTAGTGGTGATGGAAATATCGACGATTTGTTCTTTGTAATGCGCATTCATGCGATCCATAAATGCAGAGAATTTTTCTTTACCAATCTCACGTCCGGCCTGGTTAACATCATGAATAACGTCATCAGTCAGCATATTCAGAAATGCATCCATATCCTGACGGTTGAACGCATCGTAGTAGTTTTGCAGCAAGGTGATTGTAGCTTGGCTCATGTCGCAGACCCCAGAGAGTAAAAAAAACCGCGAATTTTAACGTGTAAACGCTTCAAAGAAAAGCAGAAACTACTCATTAACCACAGAGACACAGAGGGCACAGAGGTTTTAAAGTTATCCGCAGATTACGCAGATTTTCGCAGATTATTTTTGTCGGGTTACACTGCGCTAACCCGACCCACGTTTTTTTAAGAAAGTGTAGTTTGGGTTGAATTTATGAAACCCAACAATGCACAGTTGATAGATGATGTTGGGTTTCGCACGCTCAACTCAACCTAAGATCCTGTTAAAATTTATAAATCTGCGTCCATCTGCGTAATCTGCGGATGTATTTTTCTTTTGTCTCTGTGCCTTCTGTCTCTCTGTGATTACTATCAAAAGTCAGCTTTGGCGGCTACGAGCAGTGATCCCCATCAACTTGTAGGTCAGCATTGATGCCGCGAAGTCATATGCATGAAAGCCTTCAATCGGTGCAAATTCCATTACATCAAAGCCGATGATTTCACGTTGTTTGGCAACGGATTCAAACAGGTTCAATGTCTGATACCAGCTCAGTCCACCCGGTACTGGTGTGCCTGTTGAAGGAAACACACTGGGATCCATGCCATCAATATCCACCGTAAAAAACACTTTCTGCGGAAAATCATCGGGCAAGGTAATACTGTTGATATTGTTGGGGACCAGTTCATCGGCATCCTGGTAATACACACCAAACTCTTCACGTACCTGCATTTCTTCTTCACAAAACGCACGAATTCCCAGCTGATATAATGGAATACCCATATCAACCGCACGTTTCATTACCGATGCATGACTCAGAATATCGCCTTCATAGGCATGACGCAGATCGGCATGGGCATCAATCTGCACAATACCGAAGTCTTCAATACCGGCATCTTTCAATCCTTTGATGACGCCATAGGTCACGGTATGTTCGCCGCCTAATACGACTGGGATACCACCATTGCGAATAATTTCAGCGGTTGCATTGGCTATATTATCAATCACCTGTTGTGAGCTGACGCTGCAATCGACTGGCGGGCAGGTATAGATACCCAAATCACATGGATTACTTTTACCATCCCATTTTTCCAGCTGCCAGGATGCATTCAAAATCGTTGAGGGCCCTTTATTGGTGCCGCCACCATAAGACACCGTTTTTTCATAGGGTACAGGTAAAACATGAAACATGGCCTGTTTGGGATCGGCCTGATCAATTTCAGAGCCCAGGAAAATCGGAAATTCTTCGTTCAATTCTGTGTTCATGACAGTCGCTCTTTAAAATCGCTGTAGTCAAAGTTTTTGACTACACGTAACGCATCGGTTTCGGAATTCCAGATAGCCAGTGACGGTAATTTGGTGCCATTAAACGTCGTGGTTTTAACCATGGTGTAATGGCTCATATCTTCAAATACCAGTCGTTGACCAATCTTCAGTTGTTTATCAAAGCTATAATCGCCAATTACATCACCGGCCAGACAGGTTAAACCACCCAATCGATAGGTATGTGATTTCTCATCTGGTAAGCCTGCATCGGTGATATCCGGACGATACGGCATTTCCAGGGTATCAGGCATATGACAGGTGGCTGAGGTATCGAGAATAGCCTGATCCAGATGATTCCAGGTGATATCCAGCACTTCACAACTCAAGATACCGGTACCAATCGCTACCGCTTCACCCGGCTCCAGATACACTTCGACTTGATGGCGTTGTTTAAAATCCTGAACCAGTTGAATTAAACCATCAATGTTGTAACCATCGGCAGTAATATGATGGCCACCACCAAAATTCACCCACTGCATTTGTGGCAAAAGATGTCCAAACTTGGCTTCCATGGCCGCAACAGTCCGTTGCAATGGTTCAAATCCCTGCTCACACAAGGTATGAAAATGCAGGCCGGAAATCCCCTCCAGAGCAGTTTCATCTAACTGTGATAACGGAATACCTAAACGTGAACCGGGTGCACACGGATCGTAAATCGGCACTGCACCTTCTGAATGTTCCGGATTGATACGTAATCCAAAATGCAGTTCAGGACGTTGCTGTTGAGCAGCCAGACATTGCTCACGAAACCGCAGCCATTGGCCGCAGGAATTAAACACAATGTGATGGGCAAAGGTCAGCAGTTCATCAATATCCTGTTGACTGAAGGCCGCAGCAAATACATGCACTTCCCCACCGTATTCTTCAAAACCAAGCCGCGCTTCATGCAGACCACTGGCGCAAGTGCCACTCAGATATTTGGCCGTCAACGGTGCCAAAGACCACATGGAAAATGCCTTAAGGGCAGCTAAAACTTTTGCACCACTTTCAGTCTGCACATGATTCAGAATACGTAAATTACGCTCAACAGCCACCTCGTCCACCACAAAGCACGGCGACGGCAATCGAGATAAATCCAGCTTGGCAAAATCAGTAAATTGCATTAATTTCAAACACCTGAAAATGATAGTTAATTTATATTGTTAACAGTTATTAACCACAGAGACACAGAGATCACAGAGTTTTTATCCGCAGATTACGCAGATTCTCGCAGATTATTTTTGCCGGGTTACGCTACGCTAACCCTACCTACGTTTTTTAACAAAGTGTAGGTAGGGTTGAATTAATGAAACCCAACAAGACCCAGAAGAATAGATGATGTTGGTTTTCGATGGCTCAACCCAACCTACATTCATATTAAAATTAAAAATCTGCGTCCATCTGCGTAATCTGCGGATGTATATTTTTTTCCTCCGTGCCCTCTGTGTCTCTGTGGTTAATTTTTTCTGGCTTTATAAAGGTCAATCGTCAAGATTGAAATTATCCAGTTCAATCACTTCCCAGGGCAGTCCGTATTTATTCATATCTTCCATAAACGGATCTGGATCAAACTGTTCGATGTTCCATACGCCTGGTTTTTTCCATTTGCTTTCCAGCATCATCTTGGCGCCAATCATGGCAGGTACACCAGTAGTATAGGAAATCGCCTGCGACTGAACTTCAGCGTAGCAATCCTGGTGGTCTTTGATTTGGTAGAGATAAACGATTTTCTGTTTACCATCTTTAACACCTTTCACTACGCAACCGATACAAGTTTTACCTTTAGTACGTGGTCCAAGGGTTGAAGGGTCCGGTAACAATGCTTTAAGGAACTGGATCGGTACGATTTGCTGACCGTTATAGTCAATTGGATCGATTCCTGTCATACCGACATTACCCAGCACTTCCAGATGTTTCAGATAGCTTTCACCAAAGCTCATCCAGAACTGAGCACGTTTTAAAGTCGGGAAATTTACTACCAGTGATTCCAACTCTTCGTGGTACATACGATAGATATTGTAGTTTCCAACCTCTTCCGGACAAGTGAAACTGGCTTTTTTCGACATTGCCGGCGTGGTAACAAATTCACCATTTTCCCAATGACGACATTCTGCGGTAACTTCACGGATATTGATTTCCGGATTGAAGTTGGTGGCAAACGGATAACCGTGATCGCCACCATTGACGTCAATAATATCCAGCTCATGAATCTCATCGAAGTAATGTTTGGCAAGGTAAGCGGTGAAAACGTTGGTTGCACCGGGATCAAAACCACTACCGAGCAATGCCATCAAACCAGCTTGTTCGAATTTTTCACGATAAGCCCACTGCCAGCTGTATTCAAACTTGGCGGTATCCAAAGGTTCGTAATTGGCTGTATCAAGATAATCCACACCAGCGGCCAGACAGGCGTCCATGATGTGCAAGTCCTGATAAGGTAACGCTACGTTGATGACCAGATCAGGTTTTTCTTTTTCCAATAAAGCGGTCAGTTCAGGCACATTGTCAGCATCGACCTGAGCGGTGCGGATTGGGCGATCCAGCTGTGCTGCTATAGCTTTGCATTTGTTTTCATTACGGCTGGCCAGAATAATCTCCGAGAAAACTTCCGGTAATTGGGCACATTTATGCGTAACGACGCCGCCAACACCACCGGCACCAATAATGATCACTTTTGACATTGCTGAATCCTTATAAATCTGCAGTTATCTTTCAAAGAAGGTGTAGCCATTCATGCTATCGCTGAAGGCACGTAACATTTGTTGACGCATTGGTACTGAAATCTTGCCATCCCGCACAGCTTGTTCTGCCAGCTTACGGAATTGTTCCTGCATCACTTTTGGATCGTATTCAACGTAGCTGAGTACATCGGCAATGCTGTCTCCATGAAACTCACGGACAAAATCAAAGCTGCCATCTTCGTTGATATGGACACTGACCACGTTGGTATCACCAAACAGGTTATGCAAATCACCAAGGGTTTCCTGATAAGCGCCGACCAGAAATACGCTCAGATAATATTCCTCACCCTCAATAAGCGGGTGTAATGGCAGTGTTTTACGAATCCCGTCTTCGTAGGAAAACGAATCAATTTTGCCATCACAGTCACAGGTCATATCAGCGATAACCGCAGCACGAGTCGGTTTTTCATTCAAGCGATGAATCGGCATGATCGGGAAGATCTGATCAATCGCCCAAATATCCGGCAACGATTGAAACAGACTGAAATTGCCGTAATAAATATCAGACAATAATTCCGGCAGACTCTCCAGTTCAGCTGAAACCCGGCGTGCCTGAGGCAATAATTCGGATATTTTTTCCAGAATTGCCAGGGAAACATTCTCGGCTAAAGCTCGTTCGCGCAGAGTGGCTTGACCATGATGAAACAGTTCACGAAGTTCATCCCGATAATAAATAGCGTCGTTGTAACATTCCTGCAAATTTTGCACTGTAACGCTGCCCAACACAGCATACAAATTGAACAGCATATCGTGACTGTCCTCCGGGGCCTCTTTCGGTATCACGCCTGGTTTGTGATCGCGTACTTCCAAAACGTTGAATAACAACATGGAGGAATAGGCAATCAACGCCCGACCAGATTCGGTAATAACCACTGGATGTTCGATATCCAGCGGATCGAGACATTCCTGCAGGGCTTCAATAATGTTGTAGCAGTATTCGTCCAGACCATAGTTCATACTGTGAGTACTGTTAGAGCGAGCACCTTCGTAGTCAACTGCCAGACCGCCACCCAAATCGATATAGCCCATTGGAGCACCTTCTTCGATTAGGCCTGCGTAAAAACGACAGGCTTCCATCACGCCGCTACGAATATTACGAATATTTGGGATTTGTGAGCCTAAATGGCTATGCAGTAACTGCAGGCAATGCAGCATATCGGCTTTTTTGAGCTGGTCGATAACTTCAAGCAGTGCATTGGTAGAAAGGCCAAAAATAGAACGGTCGCCACTGTCGCCATTCCAATGGCCTTCAACGGTTGAAGCAAGGCGAATACGTAAACCGATTAAAGGATCAATTCCCAATGCTTTACTGCGTTCCAAGATGGTGGATAACTCGGTGGCAGTTTCCAATACAAAAAAGCATGGAATGCCCATTTGGCGGGCATACAAACCCAGTTCAATAAATTCCTCGTCTTTATATCCATTACAGATAATCAGACTGTCATGATCACGTAGCTGTGAAATAGCAATAATTAATTCGGCTTTACTGCCGGCTTCCAGACCATGATGATAACGACGACCATAATCGGCAATTTCTTCAATAACGTGGCATTGCTGATTTACCTTGATTGGGAATACACCGCGATAATGATTTTTATAACCTGCGGTTTTAATGGCCCGGGCAAAGGCCTCGTTCAGTTGGGTAATCCGTAAATCCAGCAGGTTTTCAATGCGTAATACAGCGGGCATATCCAGGCCACGCTCTTTCATTCCATTAACAATATCGATTAATGGAACATGAATTGTCTTTACACCAAATTGCAAACTGACGACCGCATTGCCATCGGCGGAAATATCAAAATAATCCGTCCCCCAATCACGCACACCATAAAGCTTACTGCTATGTTGCGCACTCCATTCTTCGGAGACAACATCAGGTGAGTGTGTATCAGGGTTGGCATGGGTTTGTGTCATCAGTATGACCCCCTTTGGCTTCAGTTAAATCGCGGGATTGTCACTATTTTACGGATAAATTGCAAAAATATTATGACAGTAGCAATACGTAAGGGATTGAATCACGGGCCTAGATAATTGGCTGCTCTTCTGGAACGCTGGTATCAGTTGATGGATCCAGATTGGTACTGAACGCCTCAACGCTGTCTGCAACTTCCTCAGGGCGATTAAAACGCGCAATATGGAACAGCGCCTCACCCTCATTGACCAGAGGGATATTGGTTCTGCCAATGATGACGCCACTGCAAATTGCGACCACTTTGGTTTCGGATTTCTCATCACCATAAGGCGCCGCGACCATTCCCAAAATGTCGCCTTTGCTCACCTGGGCCCCCATGGGGACCAGCATTCTAAAAATTCCGCTTTGCGGTGCTCTCACCCAACTGCTCGAACGCGCGACAAATGGTTCGACAGGTTTTAAATGTTTAGCACGGGACTCCGTCAACATGCCCAGCTTACGCATTACCGCCAATACGCCTCTGACACCAGCACGAATCGCCAGTTCATTAAAACGTAAAGCTTCACCAGCTTCATAGACGATGACCGGCACATTGGCCTGCTGACAGGCATAACGCAAAGAACCTTCAATCAATCCTGAATTCAAAATAACCGGGGCATTAAATGCTCTCGCCATTTCTTCAACTGCGGGATTCTCCAATGCTGCTCGAATCTGTGGCAGGTTATCGCGGTGGATGGCGGCAGTATGCAAATCCACACCATGGGTACACTTATTCACCACCTCGCTCATAAACAGGTTGGCCAGGCGCGCTGCCAGAGAACCTTCTTCAGAGCCTGGGAAACAACGGTTTAAATCCCGGCGGTCTGGCAAATAACGTGTTTGATTGATAAAACCGTATACGTTAACCACTGGAATGGTTATCAATGTTCCCTTAAGACTTTTAAGCCGTTTACTTCGAACCAGCCGACGAATTATTTCCACGCCAACAATTTCATCGCCATGCACCGCGCCGGACACGAATAAAACAGGTCCTTCACGTCGCCCACGCATCACCTGCACCGGCATACTCAATGAGGTATGCATATACAAATCTGGCAGGGGTACATCAACTACTTTGTTCTGTCCGGGGCCGATTTTTTGCCCGGCAATAATCAGCTCGTCAGGCATCAACCACGGCCTTTGGTTTTAGTGGTTCCTGAAACAGAATTCTTTTCAATAAAATCGATAATCAAACTGGCAATATCCTTACCGGTTGCTGATTCGATACCCTCAAGCCCAGGCGACGAATTAACTTCCATCACTACAGGCCCATGATTGGATCGCAATAAATCCACACCACAGACATTCAGGCCCATCGTTTTGGCTGCCCTGACAGCTGTGGCACGCTCTGCCGGTGTAATGCGGATTAAATTGGCACTACCACCACGATGCAAATTGGAACGGAACTCGCCTTCTTTGCCTTGGCGTTTCATTGCGGCAACCACTTTCTCGCCCACCACAAAACAGCGAATATCCGCGCCACCGGCTTCTTTGATAAACTCCTGAACCAGGATATTGGCTTTCATGCCCATAAAGGCTTCGATAACGCTTTCAGCAGCCCCAGCCGTCTCCGCCAGGACCACACCGATGCCCTGAGTACCTTCCAATAATTTAATCACCAACGGCGCACCACCGACCATCTTGATTAAATCATCGACATCATCAGGACGATGTGCAAATCCCGTTACCGGCAAACCGATACCGCGGCGGGATAATAATTGCAAAGCACGTAATTTATCGCGAGATCGACTAATGGCCACCGACTCATTGAGTGGATATACATTCATCATTTCAAACTGGCGCAATACAGCTGTACCGTAAAAAGTCACCGAAGCACCGATCCGGGGGATGACCGCATCATATCCAGTAAGGTTTTCGCCCTTGTAATGCACTTCAGGTTTCATCGAGGTGATATTCATGTAACAACGCAACACATCCAACACATCCACTTCATGACCTCGTGCCTCAGCTGCCTCGACCAATCGGCGAGTTGAATACAACTTCGAATTACGGGACAAAATGGCTATTTTCATGCAGATTCTCCATCAAGCGCTTCGTCTTTGGGCGCTTGAGTTGTGTCGTGATATGAGGGGCTTGCTTGGTAGGACAATGCCGGATTAACCCATATATTACCAGTCGTCATGGCAGTGCGTCCTAGTAACATTCGAAACAGCATGGTGTCTCGGTTTGTCAGTGTGATTTCTATGGGCCAGGTATGACCGCCAACAGTCAGCGGGGTTTGAATCACATAACGTTTTTCAGTATGCCCGCCAGAATCAGTAACATTACGTTCATCCTTAACACGCGCCTCACACCAGATTTCTGTCTCTGTATCGTGTTGATTGGGATGCACCCCGAATCGTACCCAAAGCTCACCGTTTTTATCAATCGGCTCAACCGAAAATGCATGGATCGCCGATGTTCTGGCACCGGTATCTACCTTGGCCTTGATTTGATCGATACCCAACTCCGGCAAGCTCAACCACTCTCGCCAGCCAACTGTAATTATTTGCGGATGATTTTCCATGGGATCCCCAATTAAGAATTTATGGGGCAATTGAAAGCAATTTAGCGGCAACTGTCAAAAAGGATTTGATGGGTCAAAGTTTTAAATGAAATTTTTAACTAAATTACAGATGTTTTTAAGAGTTTAGATAGGGGTAACGGTTTCATCAGATAAAAAAAAAGCCCCAACGAATCGGGGCTTTTTTGCATTATTGAAGCTTTTAGCAAAGACCAGCACCCACACAAGTACCTTCATCGTCTCGCCAAGTCACTTGACCACCAGCAGTTAAAGTAGGTCTCAAAATATAAGTTGAATCGATAGGTGCATTACCGACAGCAGTTATGACCCCTGCTCCATCTACATCTACAGTATCAACATTTGGACCATCAGCTGCACCAAGTGCTGCTGCTTGAACATCTCCTGGAGAAGCATCGTTGCAATTTGCAAGTGTACCCGAAACTTGTCCACAAATTTCAACTGCTGTTTTAACGCCAGAAGTAGCTAATACAACCTCAGTAAATCTAGCTTTATCAGTATATTGTTGATAAGCAGGCAAAGCGATTGCCGCCAAGATACCAATGATCGCGATAACGATCATTAATTCGATTAAGGTAAAACCTTGTTGTGTTTTTTTCATTTTTCAATCTCCGTAAATAGACGACAAGCTTTGTGCTCGAAATCAATGGAGCACTCTCTGTGCCAACTTATCATTATCTTCATAATCAATAACTTAAAACCATCACCTTTGTTTTCAATTTTCGTAAGTTACTAATACACGTCAATTTGTGACATTTTTTGTCAGTTTGTTGCTAAACAGTCCTGATAAAGATCTATTAAAACTTTATTTGCTGGGTAATAATCCAAACTTTTATGGATGCTCTCACAACGCTGTTCAGGCATTTCCAAAGCAAAATAACCATTGATGACGTCTTCAAAAAGCTTTAATTCTGGTTTTTTTCTCAGTTCTGATTCAAACCAATTAATAATCTGAACAAGTTTTTCAGTGTCGTTTCTTGCCATTGCATCATGCAAATGTGAACGCATAACAATTTGCTCTGCATACGTTTTGTAATATAAATTGTTTAGAGATTGATTGAGGTCTGAATATTGTTGTGATTTTGTCAAAAAATGGTATAGCTGTTGTTGCGCTTGAGAGGTTTGCCACAAAAAGCCCCATGAGGCTAAAAGTAAGATTAGTGTAAATCCCCGAATTGACTTTCTAGCAACCAGACTAAGTGTATTTCTTTTTATAACCGCATAATGACTGAGCATGACATATAAAATGGTTAGCCAAATAAACCAGTGCAATGAAGAGTGATAAAAGGGATGCTCGACTTGAGTATGGAAAGTTATTGGTAGTAAAAGCGAAAGGTAGGCAATAAACCTTTGTTGCTTATTTATGACGGCATAATAAAAGACACTGAACATTGCTACAATAATTCCCATAAAAGCAAGTAATCCACCTTCAATGGCCCATAACAAAAGTTCATTATGTGGATGTGCTATGTAAGTTGGTAATTTAGCTGTTGGATATTGTTGATAAAATTTTGAAGAGGCTAAACCGAACTGTTCGAGAAATGTCCCAATCCCATGCCCCTTAATTGGTGCTTCGGTAAAAGCATCAATCGAAATCCGATAAATACTTAAACGCTGTTCTGAATGTTGCGCCTCAACTACTCTGTACGTCTTGTCTAGTGTCTTATGCAAACCTTCTTTTGCCATCCAACTAGCCACTAAAACTACCAATACAGCAGTAATGATTGTTTTCCAGTTTTTTCTGACCTGCTTTCGATATGAAACCAGCAACATGCATAGACCCAGAATCCCTGATAAAAGGCCTATCCGTGACCCCGTTGCAACCATTACATATGTCGCAACTATGATGGTAATTAATAAAAAAACTTTTAAATAAGTCCGATTAAAACTTACGGGTCTTAAGCAGAGATAAAATGAGATCAAGACACCAGTAGTCAGAAAGCTGGCCATAACATTGACCTGCTGAAACACTCCCGTCGCATTCACTTTATCTGATCTAGGAACCCAATCAGGTAAAAGAGGCAGCTGGAACAGTTGAATAATGCCAAATAAGCCTTGAAGCATTGTCGCAATAGCAATCAGCAGCAAAATTCTGTCGGTATTTTTCAGCCGAAACTGAAACAGGCCAAACAGAAAAATCACCCCTGCCATCACATACACAATACGAAACAACCAGGTAATTGGATCCTGAACGCCGGCAAGTGCTGCAGCCAGCAGAATACCAACAGGCAAAGCCAGCAGACCTTTGTAGTTTGCCGGAAGGATCAGCTTATCCTGTCCACAGAAATACCAGACTGAATAAGCAATAACTAACGTCGCTGCTGCCCATACAGTGATATTAAATGGCAGGTCAAAACCGGTACCACCAAGACTGGATACCAGATAAAACGGAGAGACCAGGAAGAGTAATGCCAATAACCATTCAATTGGCTGCTGCGGCAATAACGGATATTTTGAGAGATAACGCGACATAAGCTTCCCTGTTCCGGCGAATAAATAAAAAAGGATTATGTCGGCTGATTGATCTAGTGGCAAGGCGAGTTGGATAGAAACAACGACTATTTCATATCCATTGGATTTATCCGCAGATGGTCGCAGATTAAAAGAATACAAACCACAGAGACACAGAGGGCACAGAGGTTAAAAATAATTTAGGTCGGGTTAGCGTAGCGTAACCCGACATTAACAGTGTGTTGGGCTTCGCATGCTCAGCGCCAACCTACGTTTTTTTGAATTCACCAACTTCATAAATTGTGACACGTGGTTAGTTCAATATTATGACGCTAATAATCTGCGACCATCTGAGTAATCTGCGGATAAAAAACTCTGTGCTCTCTGTGTCTCTGTGGTTATATCAACTACAAAGGCACACCAATCCGCTGAGCGACTTCTTCGTAGGCTTCGATAACACCACCCAACCCCTGACGGAAACGATCTTTATCCAGTTTTTTACGGGTTTCAGCATCCCATAAACGGCAGCCATCCGGGCTGAACTCATCACCAAGATAGACTTCGTCTTTGAACACACCGAATTCCAGTTTGTAATCCACCAGAATCATCCCGGCATCAGCAAACAGTTTTTTCAACACCTGATTCACTTCAAAAGTCAGCGCTTTCATCCGTTGAACCTGTTCATCGGTGGCCCAGCCAAAAGTGGCGATATGGTATTCATTAACCATTGGGTCATGTAAAGCATCATTTTTCAGGAAAAACTCGAATACCGGCGGATTAAGCTCCATGCCATCTTCTACACCTAAACGACGGACCAGACTGCCGGAAGCAACGTTACGCACTACGCATTCCACCGGGATCATTTTCATATTCTTGACCAGCGCTTCATTGGCACTGAGCAGTTTTTCAAAATGGGTAGGAATACCAGCTACAGCCAGTTGCTCCATGATAAAGGCATTGAACTTGTTATTAATCTCACCTTTACGGCTCAGCTGTTCGATACGTTCACCATCAAATGCCGATGTATCATCGCGGAAACTGAGCACAACATAATCCTGATCTTCTGTAGCAAAGACGCTTTTGGCTTTACCGGCATAAAGTTGCTGTAATTTTTGCATGGTGTTTTCTCTTAGGCTTTTTTAAGTTCGCGCCAGTCAAATCCGGCATCCTGTTCAGCAATGCCAACCCAGTCTGGTGTGCAGTTCAGGGCATCGGCGAATAAAGGGCTGACCAATGCCGGGGAATTATTCTTTTCGCTGATATGCATGGCAACAATATGCTGCAAACGCGATGTATCAATTTTCGCAAGTAATTCGGCAGATTGCACGTTATTTAAATGTCCAAAACGTCCACCCACCCGCTGTTTCAAATATTCAGGATATTCACCCTGCTCCAGCATTGCCATATCATGATTTGCTTCCAGCAGCAGTCCATCGCACAAGGTCAAAGCCGATTCAATTACTGGCGTGATAAAACCAACATCGGTTAACAGCCCTAATCGAAAATCACCATTATGAAAAACAAACTGGCTGGGTTCGCGCGCGTCGTGCGGCACCGGAAACGGTGAGACTTCAATATCATTAACATTGAATCGCTCATGACAGCTAAACTCGTGAATATGCGGCATCACATCAACAGGTAAACCTGCTGCCGTGCCGGGTGTAGCATAAACCGGAATATTGAATTTCTGTGATAGCACTCGAACGCCACCGATATGATCGGCATGCTCGTGTGTCACCAGAATAGCGGTGAGGTCCGAAGACGTCAAACCAACACGCCGCAGACGTTTTTCAGTTTCACGAGCAGAAAAACCACAATCCACCAGAATTGTGGTTTTTCCCTGTGAAATCAGTGTTGCATTGCCCCGGCTACCGCTGCCAAGTGATGCAAAGCGCATTATTGAGTCAATTGTTCCTGAATCAGACCCAGTAAACGTTTCGCTGTTTCTGAAGAAGTACGAACCTGTTCAGAATCCAGTACGGTTATACGGGTATCTGACGCATCTGAAATAAGTTTGATGTAGTAGTACTCTTCAGGAGTCACCTCATCATCATCTTTCCAGAAAGCCATACGACCAAAGAAGCCAGGCTCTTCTCTCTCAGCTTCGTTAAATGGATCCAGGTAACGCACGTAATATGTGCCACGTGAACGGTCACGATCTTCAACAGCAAAGCCGCGGCTATCCAACACCCGACCGACACGATCCCAAACGGTGGTGAATTCCTGCTCAACCAATAAGGCCTGTTGGCCTTCGGCTTCATCCAGCAAAATTACCCGCGCTTCAGTTTGTTGTGCGGCTGAGCTTGGCAAAGAGGCTTCAGCACGTGCTTTATCCTGTTGATATAAACCACCAAGGTATTCAGCCAGCTGACGCAGCATAGCTTCATCTTTCTGATTGCTGCGATTGGTTTCATCTGTACCATTCACATAAACACGAGCCGAACGATTTACATCTCCGCGCTCCATTCGAACACGATAGGCATAGCCATCAACGTCAGGCTGAGTATCCATCAGACCAATACGCTGATCTTTACGATGAATATTCATATCGATATCAGCCCAGAAAGCTTCAATACGTTGCCATGTTTCATCCCGGTCTCCCGGCACTACCAAATGGCGATCATCACCCTCGCCCGATAAAGCAGGTTTGGATTCTGGAGTGATGTTATAACGCGCTGCTAAAGGATTGGTACTGGCTTCTTCATATTCGGAATAGGTTGCCGAGCTTTGCTCATTGCCGGCAACTTGATCATTGATTCGTGATGTACTCAAGTCAGGTGGGATATCCAGCGGCGGCATTGTTTCTGCTTTGCGATACTTTTGAGTATTATCAGGAGCAACCTCATCCAGTGATGGCATTAGCCCACAACCTGAAATGCTTACTGCGACCAGCACACCACAGGCTTTCAACTTAAAACGATTTGTGTTCATTTAATTACATTCACTCACTTAGGGATTCAGAACACCGGCAGTGACCAGCGCCTCACGAACCGGTTGATGAAATTGTTCAGACAAAACTGTCATTGGTAAACGTATCCCCTCTGGTATAAGCCCCATTTCATGGAGAGCCCATTTAACCGGAATAGGATTGGATTCAGAAAATAACCGCTGATGCAGCAAAGATAATTTATCGTTAATTTCACGGGCATTATCAGCATCGCCATTCAATGCATATTCACACATCTGGCTCATCAAGGCAGGAGCCACATTGGCAGTCACTGAAATGACTCCACGACCGCCCGCCAGAATAAAATCAACGGTGTTGGCATCTTCGCCGGTATAAAGTTCGAAATTATCGTCGCACAAATCCTGAATTAACTTCACTCTTCTTACATCACCAGTCGCTTCTTTAATACCGATAATATTGCCGATTTTGGCCAGACGACCAATGGTTTCAGGTAATAAGTCACAAGCCGTGCGGCTGGGAACGTTATAGAGGATTTGCGGAATATCGACCGCTTCTGCAATCGCTTTGAAATGCAGATACAAACCTTCCTGAGTCGGTCGATTGTAATAAGGTGTAACCAACAGAACGGCCGCAACACCTAATTGTTTAGCGTAATGCGAGAGTTCAATGGCTTCTTCGGTAGAGTTGGCACCCGTACCGGCGATGACCGGAATTCGGCCAGCAGCCTGCTCAACCACCTGACGAATCACATCTGTATGTTCGTCAATACTTAATGTAGCAGACTCACCTGTGGTGCCCACAGCCACAATGGCGCTACTGCCATTTTGAATATGAAAATCAACGAGCTTGCGCAGGCTTTCACCGTCTAACGAGCCATCTGCCCGCATGGGTGTTACCAGAGCTACCATACTGCCGCTGAACATATTCATCTGACTCCGCGAAAATAAACTGGCATGGTACTTTGCCAGCCAGTAGATGACAAGACCGGACTGCTTTGGGTAAGGTACTGCCACCACAACTATTACTAATGGAGACGTTTAATGAGCCCAGTTACGTTACAGCAAACTGTACCGGATTTTGAATTACCGGCTACTGGCGACAAAACCATCCGGCTATCCGAACTGCGTGGCAAGAATGTGATTATCTATTTTTACCCCAAAGACAATACGCCGGGATGCACATTGGAAGGTCAGAATTTCCGTGATCATATTGAGACGTTTAATGCCCATAACACGCTGATATTTGGTATCTCCAGAGACAGCGTGCGTGTTCATGAAAACTTCAAGGAAAAACAGCAGTTTCCTTTTGATTTGCTTTCTGATGCTGATGAAACCGTCTGTAATTTATTTGGTGTGATGCAGCTGAAGAAAAATTATGGTCGTGAATATATGGGCATTGTTCGCAGTACTTTTCTGATTGATGCAGAAGGTAAGCTCATCCATGAATGGCGTAATGTTAAAGTTAAACAGCATATTGACGAGGTATTGGAAGTCGTCAAAAGCCTGTAATCCAAAGTAACAATAATGCATCAATCCAATTAGGGTTTTATCTCGCAAAACATCCCACCTGTTAGGGTGTCTTTTCGCTTCAATTGAAAGCTATTAATTTAGCTCAGGCAGGTTTTAGATCGAAGGCGATGCAGATCCGTTCTTCATCAGAAGTAAACGGAATCGTGCGATGAAATACCGATGAAGGAAACATCACAATATCCCCAACTTCTGGAGCAATGGTTTTGCTGGGGAAGTTATCATGTTGTTTAGGATAATCATCCCCATGAGTACTGAGCTCAATACTACCCTCATCAGGATGCGTTTTTTGCTTTGGTACGGCCAGGTACAAGGCTCCACTGACCCAACCTTCCTCATGAATATGTGAGGTTAAATGCCCGCCGGTTTTCATTTTGACGTACCAGGAACTGGCAAACACCGTTTGTTTAGGGAATCCTTTGACGAAAATACCACTTTCACCTTTAAGATTAACGCGATAATCATCTATGGCACGCGCCACCAGTTTGGCAATTTGCTGAAAGCTCGCTTCGGAACGTTTAAACAAATTACCGGCAGATTGCACACCATGATGCAAGCGCCCCTGACTTTTCTCTTCAATATCGGCCTGTTCGATATCCGCCAGCAGTTGTTTGAGTAATTCGCTATCGCCTTTTAATTCCGGCACCTGCACATGACAAACCAGATCCAACGGATTTTTACAGAAATCATAGTCATTCACCGTGCCAAAGTTTTCGGCGTAATGTCCTGCCAGTGTCGCCAGAAATGGCGAGCTATGGCGGGCTTTTTTCAGTTGATCCAAGCCCTGTTTGAATTCCTCAAAGCGCTCGGTTTTATACAGACAATAGAGAGAGCGTTCCTGCCAGTCTGCGTACTGTGATTGTTGAAAATATCGTAATGCCTGTGGTAAATCACCGCTATCGTAGAGATACACTGCCAGACTGTAATTTGCCAAAGGCAACCTGGGATCCAGCTCCAAGGCGCGTTTGTAGGCAGCAACCGATTCGTCATAGCGTCCCTGATCACGCAATATCTCACCGATATTACTGTGCACTTCGGCATAGTCAGGTTTTAATTCCAGTGCTTGATTATAGGCAGCAATGGCATCGGCCAGTTTGCCCTGATTTTTAAAAGCTGAACCAAGATTAAAATACAGTTTGGCATCCTGTGAAATGGCTAAACCTCGCTGGTAAAAGGTGACCGCCTCGTCCAATCGGCCCTGCTCCTGCAAACAAACGCCATAATTCGCGATGGCTTCCAGAAATTTTGGCTGTTGCTCAATAGCTTTTTGATAATATTCTCCAGCCTCTTCATAACGGTTTTTTGATTGCAATGCATAACCCAAATTATATAACGCATCGGTCAACCCCGGATTCAGTCTCAATACTCTTTTATAGCTATTAATCGCTTCATCCACACGATTTAGATTGGTGAACAAAATACCCATATTGAAGTAAATCTCGGGTACATTAGGATCAATTTCAGTAGCTTTACGAAATACACCCACCGCATCTTTAAATTTATTTTGCGCGGCCAATGCATTGCCATAGAGGTTTAATAGTGGAAAAGAACGTGGATAGGATTTAAGTAATTTCTTGGCTGCTGATTCAGCAAAGCCGACCTGTCCGGTATTCAGAGCATGAATAATGGTTTGTAAATCGGCCTGTCCCGGTGTTGGGCTTGGCGTTGGGTGTTTCATAGCTGAGAGTCCACTAAATCAGGAGATATTTCCTGCAATTTACAGGACTAATTCCTATCAATGCAAGACGTCCTATCTATTTTTGTGCCAAACAAATTCAAAGCCAGAGTCTGCATAACAATCTAAACAAGGGAGTCATCACCTTCATGGATACAATTACACAGGCGTTACTTGGCAGCGCAGTGGCATACAGCGTTGCAGGCCGCAAAGCACCCAGAGCTTCTGTTTTGTATGGTGCAGCATTCGGCATTTTGCCGGACCTCGATGTATTCATTCAATATACCAATGACCTGGACACCATGACTTTCCACCGGAGCTGGACCCATTCATGGATTGTGCACAGTCTGCTGGCACCAATAGTGGCCTGGTTGATGGCTACACTGGATCAGCGATTGAGTTTTCAACGATGGCTAATGTTGATCTGGCTGGTGTGGATCACCCATAGTGGACTAGACGCAATGACCGTTTACGGTACGCAGCTATTCTGGCCCTTTATGCCTCCACCTGCATCAGTTGGCAGTATATTTATTATCGATCCGTTTTACAGTCTGCCACTCGCTGCAGGCTTCCTGGCAATCCTTATGGCCGCCGGAAAACAGCTGAGTCATCGTGTCATGATCGGTAGTCTTATCTTCAGCACGGCTTACCTTGGCTGGAGCTATGCTGCCCAATATTGGATAACGCAGCAAACAGAGCACGCATTACAAGACCAACAGATTGATTATCTGCATATTAAAATCACTCCGGCACCGTTAACCACCCTGTTATGGCGCATTGTGGTGATTGATGAAGATATTTATTACGAAGGTTTTCGTTCGATATTTGATGGCGACACAGCGTTTTCACTTACCCAGTACGAGCGTGGTATTAAACTAAAAAAACGTCTTCCTGATAAAACCTATATCGACAGAATAACCTGGTTTACTCAGGACAATTTCAAACTTGGACAACAGCACAATATGATTGTAGCGACGGATTTACGCATGGGCATGGAACCCCATTATTTTTTCCGTTTTCAACTCGCGAAAATACACAATGGCGCGGTTATTTCTGTAGCACCGCAACAATTGCCCATGCAGCGAAATGCCAGAGATGGATTACATTGGGTATGGCAACGTATCTGGAACCCTTATGTAGAACCTATGATTGAAAAAGGATCTGTAAATGATTGAGATTGGGCACTGGCGACAGCTTGATGCGTTATCTGGCCTTGAGAGATGTTCAGTCCGCTGAGCAAATGTCTATCGTCCAGAAGTGCCGCCTTAATGCCTTGGCCCGCCAGCTTTCGAATGAAGGGCAAGGTCGCATTGGTCAGTGCCAGCGTTGAGGTTCGGGCAACTGCTCCCGGCATATTGGCGACACAGTAATGCACAATACCTTGTTCAATATAGGTTGGCTGTTCATGGGTAGTAGGATGTGATGAGGCAAAACATCCACCTTGATCAATTGACACATCCACCAGTACCGTACCGGTTCTCATCAAGGCAAGATGATGTCGTTCAATTATTTTCGGTGCCGTCGCTCCCGGTAATAATACCGCGCCAATTAACATATCGGCATATTGCACTACCGTATCAATGGTTTCGGCATGGGCATACAGCGTTTTCAATCGAGGCCCAAATTGCAGATCCAATTGCTGTAATTTGGCTAAATCGTTATCCAGCACAGTGACATCAGCCCCTATCCCCATCGCCATTCTGGCCGCATTGGCCCCCATTACACCACCGCCTATAATCACAATATTGGCTGGTGATACGCCCGGAACACCGGCCGGTAAGATGCCCAGACCACCCTCATGAATTAATAAAGCCTGGGCTCCTGCCTGTATCGCCATACGACCGGCCACTTCGCTCATGGGTGCCAATAACGGTAAATCTCCCTGATCGTCGGTCACTGTTTCGTAGGCAATACAGGTGGCACCAGAATCCTGTAACCCTTCAGTCAAAGGACGATCCGGGGCAAGATGCAGATAGGTAAATAAGCTATGTCGATCGGTTAATTGCTGAATTTCACTGGGTTGGGGTTCTTTGACTTTAATAATCAATTCCGCGTTGGTAAATACTGTTGCAGCATCCTCGGCGATTTGAGCGCCAGCGTGCTGATAATCTTCATCACTGAATCCAATCGCTGCCCCGGCTGCCCGTTGTATCCAAATCTGATGGCCATCGGTACAAAGTTCACGCACCCCGGCCGGGGTCAGTCCGACACGGTGTTCCTGAATTTTGATTTCCTTCAGCACCCCTATCTGCATCACTACTCCTCAACCTAAGGCCTTTTAAAGAAACGTTTAAACAACATTAGCACTGGATGACAACGGAATTCTGATGGTCACCCGTAACCCGGATGTTCCATTAGCAATCTGCAACTCGCCCTTAAAACGCCGAACAATGGCGTCTACTATAGCCAGCCCCAAACCGCTGCCATCACTATGGTGGCCATGAACAAACCGCCGGGTGAGCTCAGTGAGCAATTTTTCCGAGACACCGGGCCCCTCATCTTCTACCGTCCAGCATAATTGATCTTCATCCAAATTAACCGACAGGGTAACTACGCTATTTTCTGGTGCATGGCGGATGGCGTTTTCCAGCAAATTACGTAATGCAGCCGACAGTAATATTGCCGAAGCATGGACCTTTTCATCTACAACATCATTGCATCGCAATGTAACCTTATGTTGCCTTGCCAGATGTTGCACATCGCTCAAGGCCATATTGTTAATTTCAGCCACCGGTAAACGAGTGCTTTCGGCTAGTTGGCCATCTCCCTCTACCCGAGCCAGTAACAACAGCTGATCGAGAGTCCGCTGCAACCTGTCCGTCGCTTTTTCAGCCTGAACCAAGGCATGCATGGCTTTGCCCCCCTGCGTCAGCCTGGCGACCTGCAATTGGGTTTTGATTCCAGCTAATGGGGTACGTAATTCATGTGCCACATCACCGGTAAATCGGCGTTCCCGTAACAAAGACTGCTGCATGCGTTGCAACAGTCGATTGATCTCATCTACCAGCGGACGCACTTCGGCTGGTCGCTGCTCCCAGATTAAGGCAGTAAGATCTTCGGTGTTACGTCTGGCCATATTCTGAGTCAAGCTATGCAATGGTTTAAAACCCTGCAAAATACCAAACCAGACTACGGCCAAGGTGCCAGCCAGACTGAAGAAAAACGGTAGTCCAGCGGCGATCACCACCGAACGCATCAATGTATCTCTGGTTTCCAATCGCTCAGCGGTGGTGATGGTTAACCCCCCCTGCGACAAATTAAAGACCCGCCACTGCTCCCCATCCTGCATGCGATTTTGATAACCCTGTTGAGTCGTGGAAAACACTTTTTCAGGCGCATCATGAGAGACAGCGATAACGTCCCCGGCCACATTGGCGACCTTACATGCAAGTGTCGCAGGTAAGTCAAGATTATCCGCCGGGTCAAATAAAGCATTACGTTGACTACCATTCATCAACGGATCCAAATCATATTGTGCCATCAGAGACATCAGCATTTTGGCAGAAGCAGCGAGACGATTATCCAGAGTATTCTGCATCTCCTTCTGTACACTCATTAGCAGCCACGGCGCCAGTAACAGCCACATCAACAGCACTGCAATACCAATGCGCCATAGTAACTGCCAGCGTAAATAGTCTTTGGCTTTAGCGGGACGCATTCACCGTCCCCAATCGATACCCCATACCGCGAACTGTTTCAATCCAGTCATCACCCAGCTTGCGGCGTAAATTATGAATATGCACCGCCACAGCATTGCTTTCAATACCTTCGGCCCAGCCATAAAGACGATCTTGCAACTGTGCAGCGGTGACCACCCGCCCGGGTTGCTGCAACAAGGTTTCCAATACTGTGATTTCACGTCGCGACAGGTTTAGAGGTTTATTATTCAGAGAAACTTGTAAGGTGCCGGGATCAAACTGCAGGCTACCATGCTGAATGGTCTGGGTAGCACGTCCGGCCGCACGACGGTTTAAAGAATGTAATCGGGCGGCAAGCTCAGTGAGATCAAAGGGCTTGCTCATATAATCATCCGCACCGGCCTGTAAACCGCTGACGCGATCCGGTACCGCATCACGTGCCGTCAATATCAATACCGGTAGATTATTGCCATGCTCTCGCCAGCGAGAGAGCAAGTGCATGCCATCTTGGTCTGGCAAACCCAGATCAAGAATAACAGCATCAAAACTGGCGGTTGCCATGGCGGTTTCAGCTCCTCCGGCATTCACTACCCACTCAGCCTGAATGCCTAATGCGGTCAGACCAGCCTGTATGCCCTCGCCCATTAATGCATCATCTTCCACAATCAATACATACATCGGTTGATATCCGAAATAAAATCAACATGTTCGTTTAATTGAATTAAGACAACGTTAACATTGTCTTAATTTTATCGCTGCATTCTACGCAACAGAACTTGTTGGATCATGTCACCGCAGATCAATCATCCAAAACCTTACAACTAGGGCCTGTTTATCTTTCAGATCCACCACTACTGGCGACTATTTTTTAGCACGCCAGCAGCAGACCTTAAAGAGCATTCATAATGATCGCTGTATCAACGGCCAACAATGTTCAGATCATTAGATTTGCCAAGATTGATTATGAGAGGAATGGGTTATAGAGATAAATGAAAGAGCCGATACGGTGCCTATTCCAGCAGAGGCGCTGAAAATCATGCAAAGCAAATTCATCACTGGAACTGGTCCATGCGGATAATCAAGTTGAAATTAAAACCGTTCACTTTCGTCGATTGGAAAGTTGTGAAAAAGAATAAAGGTCAACGTTTCAAAACTAAAAAACCATAGCGAGCCCACTGACTTTCAGTGGATCTGTAAAGTTGCTCACTTAGATACGACCTGTTAGTAATAATACAATCAGAAATACTCTCATTATACCTTTCGGACCATAACCCCAGCGGCCATGAAGGAAACGCTCCGACCAATAACACGATCAGAATGAAGAATAAAATCGTACTTGTAGTCATGATGCTTTCCTTTTTATTTAAATGCTCACGTTTTAAACAAACACCCGATAAGTATGTTCGTTAACGAACCAAATCTTTAATCAAACTACTTTTTTAATAAATGACCGCATAACTCGTTCGTATATTTGTTTGTCAATTTGATAGCAACTGCGGGGGGAGGCTTCCAATCCTCCAGGATCCAGAATGATGATATTTTCCCGGTGATAGTTAATTAACTGTCGCTGATGCAGAGCGGTAGCCGCCCGGGTAATGCCCACTCGGCGAACATCCAACATATAGGCCAGAAATTCCTGGGTAATTCGAAATTTATTGGATTCAGCCCTATCCCGGATCATTAATAACCAGCGAGCAAGTCGGGCTTCAACTAAGTGAAATCGGGTGCAGCCGGCAGTCTGGGATAATTGCACCAGAGTGACATACAGATATTTTTTTAATATCGCCAAGCAATACGGACCAAATCAATTTTATTATTTCGGTTCACCTCTCCCTGGAAAAGTTGAGTCTTTATGTCGTTAGACATCTACTTTAATAATCAAACCAGCTTCAAACGACTTTTTCAGGAAAAATATTATGAAATCTATTACTAAACCCTTGCTGTTCATAACGCTGTTAGCTCTTCCCCTTATGGGGGTACTGTCAGTCAGTGGTTGTGCTTCTACATCCACCCAGTCCGGTACTGGCGAATACATTGATGACAGTGTCATTACCACCAAAGTCAAAGCGGCAATTCTCAATGAAGAAACACTGAAAGTCGCCGAGATCAACATGGAGACCTTTAAAGGCGTTGTGCAATTAAGCGGCTTTGTTAATTCACAGGAAGATATTCAACGCGCGGTTGTCGTAGCACGCAGCGTCGCTGGAGTGAAATCTGTGGAAAATGATATGCGGGTGAAATAAATCGCTTTATTGATATAGTCAATAAAATAAAGCCCGGATGTTTCCGGACTTAAAAAATCAGGCAAATTGCCCACGACGATAATCGGCAAAGGCTTGTTCCAGCTCGGCGCGGGTATTCATCACAAATGGTCCTGCCCGTTCCACTGGTTCGTTAATCGGTTTGCCAGCCACCACAATGAATGTGCTGTCCTGTTCTGCCACCACTTTCACCGCATCGCCTTCTTTTAATACTGCCAGCTGCGAGGCACCGATTGAAGTCGGTTTATCACCAATACTGACCCGCCCTGCTGCTACATAAACAAAGGCATTATGAGTAGACGGAATATGGTCTTCAAATACACTGCCAGCAGGCGCATCAATTACAAAATAAACTGGTTCGACGAAGCTGTTATCGATAACGCCTTTGGTTCCATTAACCGTTTCACCGGCTACCACTTTTATTGTTAAACCTGCTTCACGTATTTCGGTTGCAATCTCGCTCGCAGCTTTTTCCTGATAGCGTGGCGCCATCATTTTCTGCTCAGCGGGCAGGTTCACCCATAACTGAAAGCCTGCCAGTAAACCGGCCTCCTGCTCCGGTTTTTCCGAGTGGATAATGCCGCGGCCTGCTGTCATCCACTGCACGCCGCCACTTTCAATCACCCCCGCATTACCCGCGCTGTCTTCATGGCGCATTTTACCTGCCAGCATATAGGTCACTGTTTCAAAACCACGATGTGGATGTGGAGGGAAACCCGCGATATAATCTTCAGGTTTTTCACTGCCAAACGCATCAAATAGTAAAAATGGATCCAGCATATCTATTTCATGCGAGGCAATTAACCTTCTTAACGATACTCCCGCCCCATCCGAAGTTATCTGACCCCGAATCCATTTTTTCACTTCACGTTGTTGTGCCATGATGGCCTCCTTACGCCGCAATTAACGCAGCTAATTTCCCGCTGCTGTCCGGCTGTTCAAAGTATTGGTTGGCATTCACCAATGTGACATCGCTTATGCCAATAAACTGCATAAAAAATTTCAGATACTGACTGGCAAAATCCACTTCACTTTCCAGTGGCACGCCACCTGAAGCCATTACCAGATAGACCTTTTTATTTTCCAGTAAGCCCTCGGGCCCATTCTCAGTGTACCGAAAAGTCTCACGTGCTCTGGCAACCAGATCTATCCACGCTTTCAATGCTGCCGGTATACCAAAGTTATAGATTGGCACCGCTATCACTAATACATCTACAGCTTTAACTTCATTAATCAACTGATCGGAAAACGTTAAAGCCTGTTTTTGCGCGTCACTGCGCTCTGTGGGATCAGTAAAGTTTGCATTAATCCATTCTTCATTAATAAACGGTAAGCCCAATGCCACATCACGTTGCTGTACTGTCACTTCAAATTGACCGGCCAGAATATCGGTCAACTGTGTAGAGACAGCACGAGTCAATGAGCCGTCATAACGGCTACTGGCATTGATATGTAATACGTTTAACTGTTTCATCTTTAAATTCCTCTTATAGATTATTTACGTCATTACGGTGCCATTTTATAGTTCTTGTAATTTTGATAAACAATGCTATAAAGAAATTATTGTTGACTTAAAAAGAACAATTAAAAGGTAAGCCAATGAACCAGCTTGAAGATATGCAAACTTTTAAACGGATTGTTGAAGCTGGCAGTATCAGTCTTGCTGCCGAGCAGCTTGATACCGTTAAATCTGCCGTCAGCAGACGGCTAAAGGATTTGGAACAACGTTTGAATGTCACCTTGCTGCAACGCACAACCCGACGGCAAACACTTACTGAGGCCGGCCACCGCTATTATCAGCATTGTTTGCGATTACTGGATGATATTGCAGAGGCGGAAGCACAGATATCCGACATTGAAGCCGAACTCAGCGGCAAGTTACGAATCTCAGCTCCGGTATCTTTTGGGTTAATGCATTTGGGTCCGGCCTTACAGCAATTTCAGCAATTACATCCACTGATTGAAATGTCGATTGATTTTAATGATCGACAGGTTGATTTGATTGCTGATGGATTTGATTTGGCAATACGTATCGCCAGGCTGGATGACTCAACCTTAATGGCAAAAAAACTCTCGTCTACCCGACTACTGGTTTGTGCCAGCCCAGAATATCTGGCCTATCATGGCACGCCTGTCATTCCTACCGATCTGACTAATGGCCATGCTATTTTGCATTATCGTAATACCTCTGAAACCTGGCAGTTTCAACAGGATGGCAGCCCCATCAGTTTGCATTTGCAGGGCAAGCTTTCAGCTAATAATGGTCATTTTCTGTGTGATGCAGCCATTGCAGGCCAGGGCATTATCTTCTCTCCCGATTTTCTCTGTTATCAGGCTGTGCAATCAGGAAATCTTCAGGTCATATTGCGTGACTATATGTATGACAACGAGGTTGGCATTTTCGCGGTTTACCCACAAACCCGCTATTTGCCTAGGCGCAGTCAGATTCTGATTGCTTATTTGCAACATTATTTTTCGTGTAACGAACCTTGGCTGCATTGTTGAACTATTTGACAGCTCGTAGAGACAATGCTCAACTATCATTCACTACAAAAACAATTAATTATCTTAATGAGAGCAAATATATGACAAAATTCTATGGTGCCCAGCATCGACAATTACAACAGGAATTCAACAAAGAAAAACTCGCCGACAGGGTCGGTGAAGCCATTATTACCGATTATATTACTGAACAGCACCGTGAGTTCATTGAAAATAAGGATTTCTTTTTTCTGTCAACAGTTGATCACCGTGGTTTTCCAACCTGTTCCCACAAAGGGGGGGATATTGGACTTGTGAAAATTCTTGATGAAAAAACTCTCGCATTTCCCAGTCTGGATGGTAATGGCATGTATCTGTCGATGGGGAATATTGATGCCAATAAAAAAGTGGGTATGTTGTTTATTGATTTTGAGACCCCGCATCGGGTTCGAGTTCATGGCACTGCCGAACTGAGTCGTGATCCAGCCGACTTGGCCTTATTCCACGAAGCCGAACTGGTGGTCAAAGTCACCATTGAAGAGATGTTTCAGAATTGTCCACGCTATATACATCGTTACAAACGTATCAATGAGTCACGTTATGTTCCCAAGGTAGAAAGCCAGACACCATTACCTGTCTGGAAGCGGCTTGATGCTGTTCAAGACGTTATCGACGATGACGAAAAAGCTAAAGTGGCTCTGGAAGGTGGCATTATTACCATGGAAGAATATGAAATACTGCTACAAAAGGGTGAAGCATAAACTATTGAAAAATAAGTAGTTTGCGCACCACTATGTCTCATCTGTACCACATTTATATTTCGGGAAAATTTCCCGCAAGTGCTCAATGCCCGACACATCAGGTTTCCGGGTATTGATCATTTTTTACAGCTAAATCCTTGCTTGAAAATCCATATTGCGAAGCGAATACTCAATCATCCAAGCCTAGGGCTTGTTGATTTTTCATCTCCGCCTCTGTTGTGACTGAAAATAGACCAATCAAGGCGCGAGGAGCGCCTTTTAGTTATTCTAAATAAGCAACGAGCAACGCAGAGTGGCGCTTTTTCAGACACAACCCGCAGGGCTGGGGCTATTTTTCCGCCCTACTGCGTTGGAAATGAATTATGTAGAACACTACATCGCATCATTTCCGCCTTGTTGGACGGAAAAATAGTCTCCAGCAGTGGTGGTTATGAAAGGTAAACAGACCCAAGAGTTGAGGATAAAAACAATGATTTCGATTCGCCCCAGTGCAGTTGCAGGTTTGTATTATCCCGCCCGTTCAACAGAGCTTGAAGACTTGTTGGCCAAACAGTTTGATAAGCCCTCAGACCACATTCACCATCATGCAAAAGCACTTATTGTTCCGCATGGAGGCTACTTCTATTCCGGTCAAGTCGCTGCCAAGGCTTATCAGTCCTTAATGGAAGTAGCTGATGATATTGAGCGGGTCATTTTAATTGGTCCCTCGCATCGTACAGATTTTAAAGGCATTGCGATGAGCGAGGCGGATTATTTTGCTACGCCGATAGGCAGTGTGGCGGTGGATAAAAAAATTTACCCCCAGTTAAGCCGCATTAAAGGTGTTGAAACTTACGAAAGCCCGCATGACAACGAACATTGTCTGGAAGTCCAGCTACCCTTTTTGCAATATTCGCTTAACCAATTTGAAATTGTGCCTTTACTCACTGGCAAAGCAAATTCTTCACTGATTGCCGATGTTCTGGGTACGGCAACCCAGGATGTTAAATCGTTAATTGTGATCAGTTCTGACCTGAGTCACTACCTGGATTATGAAACCGCACGCAAGATAGACCAATATACTTCACAGGCTATTATCAGCATGGATAATCACGATATTGATAAATTTCATGCCTGTGGCTGTGATGCCATCCGCGGCTTTCTTGAGTATGCCCGCAATGCAAATATGTCCGGTCAAATCATGGCGTTAAGTAATTCCGGTGATATCGTCCGCAAAAAAGAAAGCGTCGTCGGATATGGCGCCTATTTATTCGAATAGGCATAAGTCGGTTTTACCACCTGATTTACTGCCTCGACCACGGAAGGTAATACCCATGCACCGGGATGACGAATTTTATCTTCGTCTCCCGGTGTATATTTTCCGGTTTGCACCAGACAGCCTCTTAAATCTGCCGCCAAGGCACCTTGTACATCAGCAAACGCATCATCACCTATCATCAGTACTTCTTCAGCAGCAAAACCAGTAGATTCCACTGCCGTCTGGAAAAAGGCTTTTGCCGGTTTGCCTAAAATCTCGGCTTCCACATCACAGGCAAACTCAAGTGCCGCAATAAAGGGGCCAGCATCCAACTGTAACTGTTCGTTTTGCCGGAAATAACGGTTCAATCCAACACCCAGCAGCGGAGCCCCATCCATCACCAATTGAAATGCCCGGTTCATGTTCGCATAATTAAATCCCTCGGCGGCATCGGCAATGGCCACAGCATTGGGAGAACTTTGATCCAGATCGGCAAATTCCGGGCGCAGCTTTTCATGGACCAGGCAGTATGGACGCAAATTGCGTTGCTGTAACGCTAACTTTACTGCGCCGGGAGCGGTCAGCACTTCCTCAACACTCAGATCGAAACCCATCTGCAACAGTGACTGCAACATGTCCGTGCTGGTGCTTCGGGAAGTATTAGTTACAAAGCGCACCACTATTTGCTCGTCCCGAGCCAGCTGAATCGCTTCAATAGCACCAGCTACCGGCTCATTATCAACATGCAATACACCGCAGATATCAAATAAAATCGCTTTTATCATCATAATCACCTTGGGCATGTTATCTATGTACAAATTATGCTCAGTTAAATGCTGACAAACAAATTACATAATTAATTCTGCTTGATTCAACTGTATAAAATTGCTATCTACTCAGGTGCCGCTAAAAATTCAATGTCATCGCAGAAGCCGCCATGAAAGATCCTAATAAACAGGATAGAATAACCGGCTTTTCTCTCCCAGTTACAGGTTACGCGTATGAAAGCTCCTCAGGTCGGGTTTGTTAGTCTCGGTTGCCCAAAAGCACTTGTTGATAGCGAACGTATCATCACCAAATTACGTTCAGAAGGTTATGAAATTTCCGCCAATTACGATGATGCTGATTTAGTGGTGGTCAATACCTGTGGCTTTATTGATTCTGCCGTTGATGAATCACTGGAAAGTATTGGTGAAGCCATTGCCCAGAATGGCAAAGTTATTGTGACCGGTTGTCTGGGCAGCCGTGACAATACCATCCGTGAAAAGCACCCGCAGGTGCTGGAAATTACCGGTGCACATGCGCTGGAAGAAGTTGTCGGTGCTGTCCACAAACATCTTTCACAACCTCATGATCCGTTTATTAGTCTGGTGCCGCCTGAAGGCATCAAGCTGACTCCCCGTCATTACGCCTATCTGAAAATTTCTGAAGGCTGTAATCATCGCTGTACCTTCTGCATTATCCCCTCTATGCGAGGCGATCTGGTCAGTCGCCCGGTGAATCAAGTAATAGCTGAAGCTAAGCGTCTAGCTGACGCTGGCGTAAAGGAAATTCTGGTTATTTCGCAGGATACCAGTGCTTACGGTGTCGATTTGAAATACGCTGAATATGAATGGCAGGGTGAGAAAATTGCAACCCGCTTTACAACCATGGCCAAAGCTCTTGGTGAACTCGGGATCTGGGTACGCATGCATTATGTTTACCCCTACCCGCATGTGGATGATGTAATTCCACTGATGGCTGAAGGCAAGATCCTGCCGTATCTGGATATTCCGTTTCAGCATGCCAGCCCACGTATCCTCAAATTAATGAAACGTCCGGCTTCATCACAAAATAATCTGGAACGCATCCAGGCCTGGCGGGCAATTTGTCCGGAAATCACGCTTCGCAGTACCTTTATCGTGGGATTCCCCGGTGAAACTGAAGCTGAATTTGAAGAGTTGCTGGATTTTCTTGATCAGGCTCAGTTGGATAAAGCTGGTGCTTTTAAATACTCGCCTGTTGATGGTGCAGTGGCAAACCAATTAGCCGATCCAGTGCCTGAAGAGATTAAAGAGGAACGTCTGGCCCGGTTTATGGCAAAACAGGCGGAAATCAGTGCCGACCGGCTGCAACAAAAAGTTGGGAAACGCGATTTTGTGATTATTGATGAAGTCGTTGAAGAAGGTGCCGTCGGGCGTAGTCGTGCTGATGCTCCTGAGATTGATGGCCAGGTTTTTATCGATCACGCCACCCATTTAAAAGTGGGAGATATTGTTGAGGTGGAATTTGAAGAGGCCGATGAGCATGACCTCTGGGCAAGACTGGTTTAGAACTGGGTTATTGCTTAAACAGCAATGCATAGCATTAAGAAGATATAACCCGGTAAGGTGATTGGAAAAGCATTATGCATGATCGTTGCTTATCAGTCATTTTGACTTGCTGGAGAAAAAAGCTCTCCAGCAATAATGCTGATTAAGAACTGATACGGTTTTTTCCGGAATCTTTAGAATGATAAAGTGCATTGTCGGCACGGATCGACAACCGCATCGCTGATTCGCCCTGACGCAACTGCGCTACCCCGAAACTCGTGGTGATGGTAGCGCGTTTATCCAATTTGGCATCCACGATCAATTGTCTTAATTTTTCAGCAGTATGGGCCGCTGCTTCCAGCGCAGTATTTGGTAGCAGAATCATAAACTCATCACCGCCCCAGCGTGCCAGCAAATCGATTTCGCGAATATTCTTTTTCAATAAACGACTCATTTGAACCAATACCATGTCTCCATTGGCATGGCCAAACTCATCGTTTACGATTTTAAAATCATCGATATCCAGGGCAATTATTGAGAGTGGTTGCTTGAAACGCTCAGCCCGTTCGACTTCCAGCTCCAATGTTTTTTCCAAACGATATCGGTTGGCTACACCAGTGAGTGTGTCTGTTTCAGCGAGGCGTTGAACTTCGGCAATTTTGCTTTCCAGTTCGGCGTTGGTTTGAATCAGCTGGTGTGTGCGTTCTTCAACCAGATCTTCCAGTGAATGATTTTGTTGCGCCAATCGATCCAGATTGAGTTTACGTTCATTGATATCCCGATGGGCGCCAATCATTCTTGCAACAGAACCATCTTCATTCCATTCGATAATTCTGGCGCGGTCTTCTATCCACAAATAACTGTTATCAGCCTTTTTCAGACGGTATTCAATCTGGTATGAACTGCTATGATTATGAATGTAGTTATCGAAGTGAGCCAATACACGTTGATGATCTTCTGGGTGCAGATTTTGCTCCCAGGATGCTACGCTAGCAGGGAGAGTGGCGGCGTTATACCCCAACATTCTGAACCAACCGGGACTACGATAAACGTATCCGGTATTTGCATGCCAATCCCACACACCATCGCTGATTATGTCCAATACGACTTGCAGACATTGATCGTCTACCTCCCCCAGCCCCGTCTTCATACCCAATCCTTAGTAATCAAACACTTAAGAGCGGAAGTATCTTATAAATATTTATGTGATGCAAGTCACAATATTATTTGGCTGTCGAATAAGACAAATAATCATTGGAAATTAATATAAACCAGATAGTAATCAGGATTGAGAATGTGGACCCGCTAACCTAAGCCCAAATATAAGATATATGGTGACCTGAGAAGGCCTCAGGCCACCATTATTCATAGCAATTTAAACTGCTGCTAATTTTCGCTTAAGTCACAATCGTGCTGATGAGATAGGCTGTATAAGCGACAAATACAAGCATTAATGCGCTACCTTCAACGCGATTGATGCGCCCTTGTCTTCCGCGCAGACCAAAGCCAAAGATAAATATCGCTATGGTCAGACCCGCCATAACGGCAATATCCCGTGTGAGTATTTGTGCTGGAACACCAAAAGGATGAATCAAGCCTGCGATACCCACTACAGCCAAAGTGTTAAACAGGTTTGAACCAATAACATTACCCAGCGCAATATCATGCTCGCCTTTTTTTACAGCAATCAGTGATGAGGCCAGCTCGGGTAATGATGTTCCGATGGCCACGATGGTCAAACCAATAATTAAATCACTGACACCAAACGCTACGGCAATTTCTACTGCCCCCCAGACCAAAATTCGTGAACTGATAATCAAAAGAACCAGACCAATAAATAACCAAATTAGCGCTTTTTTCAAGCTCATTGATTCTGTATTAAATTCAGCTTCAATTTCGGTACCAAATGCATCCGGTGATTTCTGCATGCCCTGATAAATGGTCCAACCCATCAACATAAAGAACACCACAATTAACACGCCGGCATCCAGGCGCGACAATGAACCATCAGCTAACTGCCAGGCAGCCAAAGCAGTCATTGCGATTAGAATCGGCAACTCTTTGCGCAACACTTGTGAATGCACTGCAATCGGACTGAGTACTGCGGTCAGGCCCAGAATTAACGCAATATTGGTGATATTTGAACCATAAGCATTACCCAGAGCGAGGCCAGGATTACCTTGGGTTGCGGCCAATGCAGAGACCACCATTTCCGGTGCTGAAGTACCGAAACCTACTATCACCATGCCGATGAGTAACGGCGGCATACCGAAATACCGGGCAGAAACTGCAGCACCATCAATAAATTGATCAGCGCTCCATACTAATAAAATCAAACCAAATATCACCGCAGCAAAGGCAAGTGTCATATGTTCTCCGGAAAAAATATTGAGGAATTTATAGTGTTATTATCAGGGGTGAAACAGCATGCTGGCAATTCGAATCTGTTAACGACTGCTTAAACGCATGTGACGACGCAGTATACGTTGATTTTCACGTTACACATCCTCACGTTTACGCCATGACCATAAACGATCCCGGCTTTGTTTTGAGGTATCTTTGATATCAACAATGGGATACGGATAATCTCTCCTCAACTGAAAATTTAACATCATTTCCTCCATGGCGTGACTTCCCATGGTTGGTGAATAATTTCATTGAGTAAATCACTTAGTTCGGGTAACCATTCACTGACGAACTTTCCCTCGTGGCCCTGTTCTTCGGTTTGTTTGGTTGGATTATAAATATGAATGGTGTTGGTACCCGTAACCCCTGCCTGCATTTGTAATTGTGGATAATGAATATCCGGCTCACAATCCAGAAACACCCGGGCCAAACGAGTTGCTGTGCTCTGTGGAAATTCATTCCAGATAATTTGCTACTTGTTAAACTTTTTATTGAGAACTTTATCTCATTCATAGGTGATGTTCAGACCTATTTCCTGATGGCTGAAAACAGTATCAATCTGATAATGCTGCTGTAATTGTTCAAATACAGCTACCGCTTCACCTTCTACCACCACAACATTGCCATTTTTTATTATCAGCTGCTGATCCAACTGTTGTAATGATTGCCAGACAAATCGCCAATGACGCAGGCTGTAATGCGCATCATCCACCAGCGACGGTTCCACAATATATAACAATAAAATGGGTAAATTCTGTTCACAGGCAGCATGCAAGGCTGCATGGTCTGATAAACGTAAATCACGTTTAAACCAGACGACATTGATTAATTGACGGGTCATTTTTTAGGTGGAGGCATAATGGGCCAGTCAGCCGCATCGACTGAATCCAGCGGGATAATATCAATATCTCCCTGCCAGTGACGGATAAATTCACCCTCTGGATCGTATTGCCGGGTTTGTTTTTCAATATTAAATTGCCTTCCACCTCGAGGATCGGCCCCCACTCCAGCAATATATTGCCAATTGCCCCAGTTGGCAGCGACATCATAGTCAATGAGTTGCTGCTCGAAATAAGCGGCTCCAAAACGCCAATCCAGATTCAACTCATGAACAAAACAACTGGCAACGATCTGCCGTCCACGGTTTGACATATAACCCGTAGCATTAAGTTGTTTCATGCAGGCATTGACCAGCGGATATGGCGTATTACCGTTACACCATTTCTGATAACGTTCAGGGTAATAGCAGCGACGACTTTTGCTATTTTTTATTCCGTTAAAGCGAAATAGTCTGGCGCCATAACAATGGGCATACCATTGGAAATATTCCCGCCACAGTAATTCAAAATAAATCCAGTAAGTCGAATCATTACTGACATTAGTCTGTTCATAGTTTTTGAGCCTGGCGGCCAGATGTCTGACAGAAAGACAGCCTAACGCCAACCAGGGAGAAAATTTGGTGGAATTGGTCCAACCATCAAGTTCATTTCGGACAGTTTTGTAATTGGCTGGCAGATCAGTGGAGAAATAATCATTGATGTGTTTTAGTGCCGCCGTTTCCCCTCCAGTAAACTTTGAGGGTTCCAATACCGGCTGGTTAATCTCATCAATAGCTATTGGTCCGGGCGGTGGCGGCAATTGCTGAGGACTCGACATAGGCCTGGGCAACGCTAAATCTTCTACCTGTTTACGAAACTGGGTAAATGACGTTGGTAATTGATTGAGTTGGAAGGATAAATCATCAGCAGAAAATAAAGTGTGGCTTGGCTCTGTAATGAATTTACGATCCGGAAATTGTTGTTGTAACAGCTTCCAGTGACGATTTTCATAAACGCCCGCATGCTGACTACGGGCAATAATATCGACGTTGTATTTATTGATTAATTCGGTCAGTGCCAGATGTGGGGTTTGTTGCTTGATAATCAGTACTTGTCCAGCATGCTGAAGCTGTTGTTGCAGATCCTTTAATGACTCTACTAAAAACTGGAAACGACGCTCCCCCATAGCTTTGGCGTTCAACCCATTTGGTCTGAACCACTGTGGATCCAGACAAAACACACAGATAAGTTTATCAACCGACTGCATTTTCCATAATGCAGGCTGATCCTGCAGTCGCAGATCATTGGTGAACCAGAATAATCCTGTGGTCATAGGGTTCGAAACTCCATTGGGGTAAAAAGCTGACAGTTCAGAGACTGCATAGAGAGATATAGGTTCGATGTTTCAGAACTATGCTGGCATCAAAACGTCAGATTGACATCAACTTTCATTCGGGAAAACAAAATGCATCAATTGACAGTATTTTTTGATGGCAACTGCCCTTTGTGCGCTAGAGAAATTAGCTTGTTAAAGCAGTTGGATACTATGCAACGTCTTCATTTTGAAAATATTTACGCCACTGACTTTGTTTCTCGTTATCCCTACATTGATGTCGTCAGCGCCGATAAACGACTGCATGGTGAATTAGCGAATGGCCAAATCATTACCGGGCAGGATGTGACAGCTAAAGCCTGGGGCCTTGTAGGTCATCATCGCTGGTTGCAGATCCTACGCTGGCCGGTAATTCGCTGGTTTGCAGATTTGGCCTATCTGTTTTTCGCCCGGTTTCGTCACCCGATTGCCCGATTATTCGGCAGTAAGTCATGTGAGGATGATAACTGTAAATTCTAAAGATTTATTTAGACTTCGGTTAACCAATAACAACCAAAGCGTGGGACCACCACCGTGTTGCCAAACTTCTCGGGGCTTTGACCGGTAATAGCGTCAACCAGATGTCCCTGATACGATTGTGACCATCTGGGTAACTGATCCAAATCCAGGCGCTGAGATCGTTTATCGAAATTAGCAATAACCAATACCCTATCGGCAGGTTTTTGCAGATGATAACGCTCAAAAACAAACAAATGCGGGTTATCTACCTCGACCAAATCCCGATTATTAAAATCAGCAAATGCATCCAGTTCTTTATGCACCGCAATGAGTGTCTTCAACTGATTGAAAATCAGATATTCAACCGTACCCGGTACATTTCGCTGTACAGCTTTTTGCCAGTCTATGAACGGTCGATGTACCCAACGTGAATCATCCATTTTGACCGGATCATCGCGATAACTTTCATCATTTGTCGTGCCGATTTCATCGCCGTAATAAAGTAACGGCAACCCACCAAATGACAGAATCAAGCTATGCAATAACACGATGATACGTATCGCATCATCAATAGCCTGCTCATCTCCGATATCAACGGCATACTGCAGCCCCACCAGCGAGGCCAAAGACCCTGAAATACGGGCATCGCCGGTTTTATCATTTTGGCCGAATGGCACGCCTCTGGCGTGTGAATCAGCATATTGACCAGTAAAATAGTCGATCAAGAATCGTCTGTGATCGCGTGGCTCATATCCTGCCAGCTCGATATCCTTATCATCAAACCCCAGACCGATATCATCATGACAGCGTATGTAATTTAACCAGGTAGCGCGTTCCAGTTTTACCGGAAGACTTTTAATTCCCTGATTCAGCAATCGGGCATTTTTGGTGGCCACTGCATCCCATAACAACGCCATAAATGTAGCGTTATAGGCAATTTCACATTCTTTGGCGATGACCGCATCTTCACCAAAATATTTAGTCACTTCTACTGGTGCAACAATTGCTTCAGCAATAAACAACACGCCTGGCGCGGTTACCTGACAGCAGTCTTTCATTAGCTGCAAAATCAGATGGGCTTCGCGTTCATTCTGGCAGGTACTGCCGATCTTTTTCCATAAAAAGGCCACTGCATCCAGCCGCACAATATCGGCACCCTGATTGGCCCAGAACAGGATAATATCCAGCATTTCAATAAATACTGTGGGATTGCTGTAGTTCAAGTCCCATTGATAATCGTTAAATACCGTCATCACCCAGCGTTGCATTTCCTTGTTCCAGGTAAAATTACCCGGAGCCGTTTCCGGAAATACTTCAGGCATGCTTTGCTCAAACATATCCGGAACATGCCGGTTTTCAAAGGTATAAAAATACTCGCGATAAGGCGAATAACCATCACGCGCTTTCTGTGCCCATTCGTGCTGGTCAGAGGTGTGATTTAACACCACATCCATGACCAGTAGCATATCGCGTTGACGAAGATCATCAGCCAAACCACGCAGATCGTTGAGGTCACCTGCGCGGGGATCAATTTCACGGAAATTACTGACGGCGTATCCACCATCACTTTTACCTTCAGGGCATTTCATGATGGGCATGACATGTACCAGATTGATACCCAGATCCTGAAAATAATGCAGATGCTCACGCATGCCTTGCAGATTTTTGGCAAACCCATTGCAATACAGCGCCATGCCAACCCACTTCTGACTGAGAAACCAGTTGTAATCCTGTTCCCGCTCTATATCCTTGGCACGTAATTCTTCTGACCGATCAATATATTGTCTGGCAAGTGTCTCAACCAGGCGCTGTGCCTGTTCAGCAAAGTCAGGCCGCTTGCCATATAGCCTTTCAAATAATGAATGAATGGCATAAAAGTTGGCACCCAGCCGCGTATAGAAATAACGCAGATCGTGTTTGGAAAATTCGGGTTCAATCTGATTCAGGATAGCATTCAGAAGAGAATGAGATTGCTGTTCGTACATGTAATTTCCTGATTAAAGAATCGGATAATTCTGGTTGTGTGGTTATGTGAACTCAGAATAAAAAGCAGGATCCTCGCTGACCGCTCCCCGTAATCCTATCACTTTGCTGGCAAACTGCTGGGCATTCAATAAAATTTTCTGTACTGGCCACCCGGCTAACAACCCGTGAATATACATCGCGCTGAAAGCATCTCCTGCTCCCACAGTATCAACCAGCTGCTCTGCAGCAACCCGTTTCTGTTCATAAAAAGTCCCATCGTTGCAGCGCACGATACCCCCTTCCTCACCCCGTGTCACGATCAGTTGTTCCAACTGAAAATGGGTCTGCATCCGGGTCATATCCTGCTGCAAATCAGCTGAATTAAAGCCGAGCTCATTCAATTCTAACTGATTCAGCTTGCACCACTTCGCAAGTTCCAGACATTTGTAAATATCTTCCTTGCTCCACCAGGGTGAACGTAAATTCACATCCATAAAAATCGAGACGGATTTTGGGCGGGTCAGAAACTCAAAAGCATCTCTCGATACTGCATTTCTTAACGCCAGAGAACCGTGATAAACAATGGCATCATTACGCAAACCAGGCAGCTCTGCTGTTTGTATAAAATCATAAGCTCGGTCAGCCCTGATATCGTATGAAGGTTCGCTGCCCTGCAAAGTGACCTGAACCTCGCCCGTGGGATGTTTATTATCCGTTTGCAGTCCCTCGGTAGAAAGCTGCCAATTTTGCATCGCATTGCGGATCTGCTGGCCGGACTCGTCATCGCCAACTCTGGAAATGAATACCGGAGAATCTCCAAAGGCTTGTAAATGCCAGGCAACATTAAAAGGTGCTCCGCCCAGCTTTCGCTCGCCATCGGGAAAGCAATCAAATAATACCTCACCAAATATGGCTAGCGCGGACTGCTGGCTCATGTATTGTCTCCCGATTCAAGTTGGTTTCTGAATCCTTCGGCATAGTGCCAAACACCTTGTAATACCCCTGCACTGTAATTGCCATTCATGCCCAACGGGCCTGGATCAACAGCAATATAGAGCGACTGCGGGTGACCATTTTCTGCGACTAATTGTTGTGCCATGGCTTTGATTTCATCTGAGGCGTTATTGACCACCACGGATTGTATCGGGCTGGCTAAAACCGGCATATCATTACCACTGTCCCCAGCAAAAACCACCTCGGTATCCTGATACACCAAACGGCTTTGCAAAAATTCGATGGCATGCAGTTTAGTGGCATGTTCCGGTAACACATCCAGTAAACCAACGTTCGTCAGCTCATCGATACTCCACATTACCGAAGCGTTAATTCCATTTTTTTGCAGATGCTTATGCACTTGTGCAATTACAGCATCCTTATTGAGATAGAGCGGCAGATAAAAACTCAGTTTGTGGGTGTTTTGCTTACTGAACTCCTGCAGTTGCAGATCTTTGATATCACTCAGCAAGGCTTTCAAATCAGAATGTGATTGTCCATTCCAGTCTTTGGCAATTTCATCACACCAGCTCTGTACTTCCTGCCAACGTTTATCTTTGTACTGGAATATTTTGGTTCCCACATCGCTGATAATATAATCCGGCTGCGGCAGGCTATAGGTGCGAATAGCTTTTTCGACCAATTGCCGGTGGCGGCCCGTAACATATACCAGACAAACATTTTCCAATTGACAGAACTTTCGGAATCGCCTGCGTGCATTGGGATGTTCAGCCTGCATTCCGTTCGGTATGACAGTGCGATCCATATCGGTACAAAGTAATAATCTTGCACTCATTTAATTTGAACCTGTTGCTTGTTCAGAAGTGGTTTCAAAAAAATTATAATATTCAATCGCTTCCATAATGCCTGCGGCATAAGGCTTATGGGCAAAATAGATATGTGAAAAATCTTCCAGCTGTGACAGTTCTTCATGATGCCTGTTTGCGACCACCACGGCCAGTGTGTTGCCCCGCATCATATCCTCATCGGCACCGCTGCCACCGGCAACACAGATACGTTCCAGCGGCATTTGCCAGCGATCTGCAACAAACCTCAGCGCCATCCCTTTTGATGCTCTGAGCGGCAGAATATCCAGATACTGACCAAAGGCAAGCTGAACATGTACCGATAACTCCTCACGGTGCAACAATGATTTGATGGCATCAATATCGATCTGTTCCGGATTGATGTAATAACTCAACTTGAACTGACTCTGCTCTGACTTGGGCTGGCGTTCCAAACCCGGAATATCATCAAGCAACTTAGTCACCCGATGGGGCAACCACAAATGATCAATATGTTTGGTCCAGGCCGTATCCGGTGTTAGTTTGGGTGCATAATAAATCTCACTGCCACTACTGGTAATCAGAATATCCGGCTCGGGAATACGGTGTTTTTTCATTAGTTTTAACGCCTGATCCAGCCGTCTACCGGTAGCAATAACAAATTTGGTACTTTTACGATGGTCCCGAAGCAGACCAAGCAAAGTCTGCAAGGATTCATCATCACCGATCAGGTTCAAATCCAGATCGGTGACCAGTGCTCTTTCATCCCGTCCCATTTCTCGCCGCTCAACTGGAAGACGCAGTAATTTTTCAGTGCGTGCCGCTATCGGTTCAATGATTTCCAGGTAGCGTTTTGCATGCGCTTCCCAGGAATAATGTTCAGTGACGCCTTTGAGGCCGTTTTGCTGACATTGTTGCCAATAAGCTTCGTCCAGTAACAGTTTCTCTATCGCGGTACTGATACTGGAAATTTCCAGTGGATCAATTAATTCACCATTCAGACAATTCGCCATGATATCTCGGGGGCCTCCGTCTTCGGTGGCAACAATTGGCAAGCCGCTGGCAGCAGCTTCAATCAAGGTAAGGCCAAAAGGCTCTGTCAGTGCCGGGTTAACAAATACCCCTTTGGTTGCGGCTGCTATACGGTAAATCAGCGGCACTTCATCACGACGATGATGTTTTGGAATAGTGACTTTGCCATACAGATCATAACGATCAATTGCGACCAGTAGTTCATGAAACACTTCCTGTGCACCACGTTCCAGATCATCAATATCATCCCGATTACCAGCAATAATCAAAATATTGGCATGTTGCTGTAATACTTCGGACTGACCGTAAGCTTCAATCAAACTGACAATATTTTTACGTTTATCCGGACGAGATAAAGCCAGAATGATGGACTTTTCTGGTGAGCTCAGATGTTGCGTAATTCGCTTGAACAAATCACTCTGCAGCTCATCACCATCTGGCGGGGTAAATTGCTGTATGTTTGTTCCAGGCGGCACAATACGCATCTGAGCTGGCTGATAATGATCATATAACTCGTACTGCTCTGCTATTTCCTGATGCGTGCTGGTAATCACTCTCTCTGCTGTGGCCAGCGTAATTTCTTCTGCCTCAATGCGTTGAGTCATCTTGTATTGCTGTTCCAATTGAGCAATATCTAAGCCACTGGCCAGCAGTCTTCTGCGTTTGACACGTCCCAGCGAGTGACCGGTGTGTATTAGAGGGATACCAAGCTGGTTAGCAATATGTGAAGCGACTAGCCCCGCATCGGCATAATGGCTGTGCAAAATATCCGGTAAAATTTCCTGCTCACGGAAAAATACAACCAGATTATCTGCAAAAGTATCCAGATGTTCCCAGATCTGTTCCTTAGCCAGATATTCTTCAGGTCCAGCATCAATCCTAATGATACGTAATTTTTCATTAAGCACTTCAATGGGCTGGGCATAATCAGGGGAAACCTCATCATCCTCGACTCGCCGGGTAATCAATAAAACCTCACCGACTTTTTCCTGCTCGGACAGAGCCTGAGCCAGCTCAAGCACATACAGTGTCTGACCGCCAGTATCGGCATCTCGACCAAGTTCGAGATCATGACCACGAATAAGACCATGAATATTTAACAGAGCAATCTTAAGTTTTTCATTTTTATCTGACATAGGCGTTTTATGGTTTCTTCACAATGCGTTATATCCGGACACTCAGCTAGAGTCAGACAAGGAATATTCGTCTGTTACTTTTGTGATATTCCTTTAAAACTACCCGCTAAGCTACCAGAAGACAAATCCATCTCGTTCTTAAAGGGGTGCTGCAACCATGAGCGTATCATGCAGTCTGTTAGTTAGGTATTAACATAAATTTAAAAAGGAAAAGCTCTATGAGTTTGCAGCGTATTTTTTCTTCTTTATTATTGTGTTTACTGCCACTTGGTCAACCTGTTGTGGCAGAGGAGTTATTACAGAAAACCATTGACAGTCCCTCTCGGTCAGAAGCCAACAAACACCGTGATATGTTTCGCCATCCTTCAGCCACCTTGATGTTCTTCGGTATCACCTCTGATATGCATGTCGCTGAAATATGGCCGGGACGTGGCTGGTATACCGAGATCCTTGCCCCATGGTTAAAACATGGTAAGGGAAAATTAATTGCAGCCGGTTTTCCTGTAGACACACAATCTGCTTACAGACAAACGCTTCGTCGGGAATACAACACCTGGCTAAAAGCCTCTCCAGAGCTATATGACGAAGTAGTAGTCACCGAATTTGGACCGGAAAGCGATTGGCAATTTGCTGATCCACAAAGTCTGGGTGCGGTTTTGACCTTTCGTAACGTTCATAACTGGGTGCAGGGTGATTTTGCCGACCAGGCCTTTAATACCATTTTCACAGCATTAAAATCCGGCGGTATTCTGGGTGTAACTGATCATCGGGCCAAACCGGGAACACCGCTCACCGTGATGAAGAAAAGTGGTTATCTCACAGAAGACTATGTGATTTCACTGGCTGAAAATGCAGGCTTTGTCCTGGAAGAAAAGTCTGAAATCAACGCCAATCCGGCAGATACGGCGGATCATCCCAATGGCGTCTGGACATTGCCACCCAACCTGCGTGTAGATGATGAAACAGATAAAGCGAAATATCAGGCCATTGGTGAAAGTGATCGAATGACTTTACGTTTCCGTAAACCCTAAATGTTGGAAAGCTCAGCCACAGTTTTATGTGTCTAAGCTATGGTTTATCTAACCACCCTGACCGCAATTTCCAACACCACCGGTTGTTGTAAACGGCGTTCAATCTCCTGTTTCACTTCATCCATCACCGCATCATCCACTGCGCTTTTTGACACCATGGTCAAGCTGATTATCAATGGATCCCGGGGTCTCACATTGACATCCACCAGTTTGACTCCGGCTATTTCCTGACCATCCAACTGACGTAAAACATTATTTTCGGCCACCATACGCTCAAAACCGAAGGCCAGTGGAATCGCAAGAATAACCACCATAAGCAGAGTCAGCATTAAGCCCCGTTTAGCTCGATGAAATGGACTATACCCCAGAATCATAAAGGTAATTAACGCTGCCAGAATAATGCCCACCAGATTGGTCAGGTATAACAGAAAAGCACCAAAAAACACGGTGAAATCGAGCCAACCCAAACCAATACCTGCCACCGCTAGTGGCGGCACCAGAGCCACGGCAATTGCCACACCAGCAAGACTTTTAGCCACCTCAGCCCGTGCGTGTGCATAGGCACCGGCAATTCCCGATACAACCGCAACACCTAAATCCAGTAATGTAGGACTGATTCGCGCGGCAATTTCGCTGTTAATATGGTTTAAAGGAATAAACCAGGCAACCAACATCGCACAAATTAATGACAGCCCGGTACCAATGGCAATGCTGCGACCGCTGTCTATCATTAACGATTCGTCCTGACGCAATGTACCTAATGACATGGATATAATCGGCCCCATCAATGGGGCCAAAATCATTGCACCGATCACCACGGGAATAGAGTTGGCAAATAAGCCAAATGCCGCCAGCAATGTAGATAACACCATCAACGTTAAATAGGCAGGCGTCGCTCTGGCACTTTCGCGCATCAACATAAACAGATCTTTGAACTCTTCCGGCGCAGCATGATGCATCCACGGCAAGGGATAGCTGACCAGCTCATTGCGTGCTTTACCCAAAGGTAATGCTTGCGTACGAACGACTTCTTTTTGCTCCCCTCCACTTTCCGATAACGCCAATAACCTTCCTGAAATCAATCGAATAGCACGTCTTTCAACTTTAAAATCCAATTGTTGGGCTTCAGAAACCATCTCATCATGACTGTATTTAATCGGTTTACTGGTTTCGAGTTTTAGCTGACTGCTTTTGATAAAACCAATAAAAGCAGGATTGTTACGGCTCCAGATATTTCGCATAAACAGAGAAGCAAACAGAAACCGGAGCATTTCAAACACACTACGAGGAGCCAGCACCAGAGCATGTAACATGCCATCATTGGCATTGGAATCCGGCATAAAACGGCGGGATAACACTGAGCTTCGGCCATGCTCAACCGCCACCACACCAAAGGCTGCTGTTTCAATCACTTTTTCTTTTTGCGTGGTAATGGTAAAAGGAGTAAAGCGCACTTCTTTTAGACTACGCATCAACCGGCCAAAGCGCCTGATTCTGACCCAGAAGGGTTCTACCATCGCTTCTCCAGGAACCAGCGTAAAGGTTTGTCCAACAATGACTGAATTGAAGACTGGTTGTTTATTGCACAGCAATAGATCCAATTGCGATGCAGCGTTATCCACAATATCGCTGAGTGCATCTTCAAAATTAGCGGCAATCCCAAAACCATAGCGAGCATGTTTCATCTCGGGATGCGGTAGCAGACCTATCGTCCACTCTTGATCCCGTGCCTGTAACATCAATTCACGCAGTGATTCATCATTCAAATAGCTAATCACCAACTGATCATCATCAAATTGGTAAGACTGTTCCAGCTCGAAGGTACTGAGCTCTATATCCCACTGCTGTTCAGGTAACTTCGGCAAAATCTGCTCTTGTACAATCGATTCATCATCAGTAGAAAATAACAGTACTACCCGACGTTTTTCAGTCATTGAGTCGAGCTTGTTGATCAGCTCTTCAACCATAGAGTGCTCCGGAGATGAATAATTCTGCAGTATGTTATCAAGACCACCCTGAAAAGGCTGACTTGAGTTTCGCTAGCAACGCTAAGTCAGCGTTGAGATAACAGTTTATTCAACGTCGCAATGGTGTCAGTCCGAATCTGTTTAGGGCAAATGCGTTCACATTCACGATAATTGCTGCAACTACCAAAGCCCTCGGCCTCCATCCTCGCCAGCATTTTTGCTGGCCGTTTATGATCCAGTTGCCCTTGAGGCAAGCTACTCAAGTGACTCACTTTGGCGGCAATAAATAAAGTAGCCGATGCATTAGGGCAAACGGCAACGCAGGCGCCACAGCCAATACAGGTAGCTGCATCAAAAGCTTTATCTGCCAATGGTTTAGCTACGGGCTGGGTATTTGCTTCGGGTGCCGCACCAGTTCGGACTGGAATATAGCCATCGGCCTGAATAATGCGATCGAATGCACTACGATCCACCATCAAATCTTTAATCACCGGAAATGCTGTTGCTCGCCAGGGCTCAATCCATAATTCATTTTGATCCTGATAGTCACGCATATATTGCTGACAAGTGGTAGTCGCCCGGTGCCGACCATGAGGTTCGCCATTAATCACCAGACTGCAACTGCCACAAATGCCTTCACGACAGTCATGATCAAAAACGATAGCTTCTTTACCAAGACTGATCAGACGCTCATTGAGAGCATCAAGCATCTCCAGAAAGGAAGATTCAGCTTCCACTTCCAATTCATGTTTTTCAAAAAAACCTTTAGCTTGTGAATTGGCCTGACGCCAGATATGCAGGATAAAATTCATTGGTAATTCCGAATCCCAGGACTGACAAAGTCAAAATGAAGCGGTTCTTTAACAAGTTTTGGCTGAACCACATCACCGGTGAATTGCCAGGCCGAAACAAAACCAAAATCGTTGTCGCGTCGTTGTACTTCACCGTTAGCGGTTAAATGTTCGACCCGAGCATGGCAACCACAGGACTCTTCACGGCTTAAGGCATCAATACACATTAATTCACCAAGCTCCATAAAATCAGCGACACGACCGGCTCTTTCCAGCGTTTGATTAAGCTGCTTGTCGTTGCCACTGACTTTGATTTCCAGCCAGAATTGTTCACGCAGTTGCTGGATCTCTTCAATGGCCTGTTTCAGGGCAAATTCATTACGAGCCATACCGCAGTGATCCCACAAAATTTTTCCTAATCGACGATGAAAATGATCCGGTGTATGTGTTGGTTCGGGAGCATTCAGTAACCTGTGCAGCCGTGATTGCGAATACTGCAGTGCTTGTTTTATTTCGGGATAGTCTTTATCCACCAGCGGTGTTTGTCTGGCCAGATAATCTGAAACCGTCGCTGGCAAAATAAAATACCCGTCGGCCAACCCCTGCATCAATGCACTGGCACCCAGTCGATTGGCACCATGATCGGAAAAGTTGGCTTCACCTCCAGCAAACAGCCCATCTACTGAGGTCATCAGATTGTAGTCCACCCATAATCCGCCCATGGTGTAATGCACCGCCGGATAAATACGCATGGGTTGTTGGGTAGGGTCTTCAGAGGTAATCCGCTGATACATATCAAACAGGTTGCCGTATTTTTCGTTGATAACATCTGCCCCCTGCTCTTTTATGGCATTGGCAAAATCCAGATAGACACCCAGCTTCTGACCATTGATTTCATACCCTACGCCATGCCCCTCATCACAAATATGTTTCACTGCGCGTGAAGCAATATCGCGGGGTACCAGATTACCAAAGGCCGGATACATCCGTTCCAGAAAGTAATCCCGATCCTGTTCCATTATGTCACGCGGATCTCGACCACAATCTGCCGGATTTTTGGGTGCCCAGATGCGGCCATCGTTACGTAACGATTCACTCATCAAAGTCAGCTTGGATTGCAACTCACCATGTTGTGGAATACAGGTTGGATGAATTTGGGTAAAACAAGGGTTGGCAAATAAAGCACCGTGTTTATGTGCTCGCCAGATAGCCGAGGTATTGCAGCCTTTGGCATTAGTGGATAAATAAAAAGCGTTACTGTAGCCGCCCGTGCAAAGCACCACACAGTCCGCCAAATGGGAACGTAATTCACCGGTCAGTAAATCTCGAACCACGATACCTTTAGCCTTGCCGTCAATTTTGATTAAATCCTGCATTTCACTGCGTGAAAAATGCTCAATATGCCCTTCAGCCACCTGCCGGCTCATCGCCTGATAGGCACCAAGTAACAATTGCTGACCGGTTTGACCGCGTGCATAAAAGGTACGGGAAACCTGTGCTCCTCCAAATGAACGGTTTGCCAAATAGCCGCTGTATTCTCGGGCAAACGGTACGCCTTGCGCCACCGCCTGATCAATAATCGAAGTACTCAATTCTGCCAGGCGGAATACATTGGACTCTCGGGATCGAAAATCGCCTCCTTTGATCATGTCGTAAAATAGACGCCAGACACTATCGCCATCATTATGATAATTTTTTGCGGCGTTAATACCGCCCTGGGCGGCAATACTATGTGCCCGGCGAGGACTGTCCTGAAAGCAGAAGGTTTTCACCTGATAGCCCATTTCTGCCAATGATGCTGCAGCTGACGCGCCGGCCAGCCCTGTACCAACCACAATCACCCGATAGCGTTTACGGTTAGCCGGACTGACTACCCGCAAATTATATTTATGCTGAGTCCAGCGTTGTTCCAACGGGCCTTTCGGGGAAAAGCTGTCTAATGGTTGTTCTTCAGTCATTTATGCTTTCCAATAGGCCACTAACGGGACAATGGCAAATCCCACCACTAATAACAGTACGAACGCTGTACATATCCAATAAAACTGTTTTGCGGTTTTGCCTAAGGTCTGCAACACATTGGTTAACGAATGTTGCAAATGCAGTCCAATCAACATCATTCCGAACAAATAAATAACCACCTGCCATTCAGAGCTGAATAAGGTGAGTGTCTGCCTGTATATATCCGCCCCACCAAATGACCACATTTGCGCCATATGCCAGACGATAAAGAGCAGAATAAACGTAATAACAATTGACACCAGCCAGGCGGGAATAAAATGATGTTGCCGGTGCTGGTAGGCATGAACTCTGGCCTTACGGTTATGCAATCTAATCTGCACCGCCACAATCACATGAAAGACCAATGACGCCGCCACTAATATCCATAAAGGCCAGCGAATCAGTGGTTGATTATAGATATCGTAAAATGTCTGATATTGCTCGGGGCTGAAAAAGCTCAGATTACTGAGCATATGAAAAAGCAGATAAAAAGCCATCAGCAGACCGGCCAGCGCCATCAAGCGTTTTTTTACTTGCAACAGTGCCATCAGCTTTCCCGACTCATTACAATTTGATCAGTCTCCGACAACGGTTCAAGTTTTTCACGCTGAATGGTACGTACACAACTGTTCCAGCGCAGAATGGCTTCATCATTATGATCAGGACGCATTTGCTCTGCCTGCTGGTAACATTCCAGCGCCTTAATAAAATAATCATAAGCGAATGCACGGGACATCGGCTGCGTGAGCATAAATCGGGCACGACGTTCCAAAACAATACCACTGTAATAACTCTGTTTGTATTCACTGGACAGCTTGCTGATAGCCGTTTCAATATCCTGAAACGGCGACTGACTGCCACTGATACTAATCTGATCGGTTAACGCAAGTATGTAAACCACCAAAGCCGCCTGATTTTCAGGCTCAATATTGAGAATATCCAGGCAGATACTTTCCGCAATTTCGGGCTCGAGTAATGAGCGATATTGTCGCGCACGGTCCAGAGCCAGTTCAATTGACTCGGCATGTATATCATGTAAATTCAGGTCCATCGCGCTCTCTTGCTACTAGGATTTGCCGTCACGGCAGATATAGCCTCAATCTAAAGCAATTGATATGGCTTTTCAACGCCACCATGCCACATAACTGAAAATAGAGTTTGATATGGTTTGCCAACCTTTCATGGTCACCATGAAAGATTAACAGACCCTAGTTAATCTGTTATCTTTGACGGTTTTCTAATGGCTTAATTCCGGTTTATTTATGCAACGAAAGATTCTGGTCACCAGCGCGCTTCCCTATGCCAACGGTTCTGTCCATTTGGGACATCTTGTTGAATATATTCAGACAGATATCTGGGTGCGTTTTCAAAAAATGCGAGGCCACGAATGTCATTATGTGTGCGCCGATGATGCCCATGGCACGCCAATTATGTTGCGCGCACAAAATGAGGGTATTACCCCTGAACAATTAATTGCCGACATCAGCAAGGAACATCAGGCGGATTTTGCCGAATTTGCGATTGGCTTTGATAACTATCACAGTACTCATAGTGATGAAAACCGCCAACTGGCCAGTCAGATTTATCTGGCAAATCGTGATGCCGGACATATCGAAAGTCGCACCATCAGTCAGGCCTATGACCCAGAAAAAGAAATGTTCTTACCGGATCGTTTTATCCGCGGTGAATGCCCCAAATGTGGTGCGGCCGATCAATATGGTGATAGTTGTGAAGCCTGCGGTGCCACATATGATCCAACCGAATTAAAAAATCCTGTATCAGCCGTTTCTGGCGCTACTCCCATCACTAAAGAGTCTAAGCACTATTTCTTCAAACTGGGTAATTTTGAACCAATGCTGCGGGAATGGACTCAGGGCGATCATTTACAGGCTGAAGTGGGACGCAAACTCGGTGAATGGTTTGACAGCGGTCTGCAGGATTGGGATATCTCACGTGATGCACCCTACTTTGGTTTTGAGATACCGGATGCACCGAACAAGTTTTTCTATGTGTGGCTGGATGCACCGATTGGCTATTTAGCCAGCTTCAAAAACTACTGTGATCGCACCGGTGTGGATTTTAATGAATTTATGCGTGCCGACAGCCCTACAGAAATGGTGCACTTTATCGGCAAGGATATTATTTATTTTCACGCACTGTTCTGGCCAGCCATGCTTAAGGGTGCCGGTTTCAGATTACCAAACCGTGTCTACGCGCATGGCTTTCTTACCGTTGATGGTAAAAAAATGTCCAAGTCACGCGGCACCTTTATCAAGGCCCGCACTTATCTGAATCATCTCAATCCGGAATATCTGCGTTATTACTTTGCTGCCAAGCTGAATAACACTATTGAAGATATCGATTTGAGTCTGGAAGATTTTCAGAGCCGTATTAACTCCGACCTGGTGGGTAAAGTAGTCAATATTGCCAGCCGCTGTGCCGGTTTTATCAATAAACGTTTTGACGGCAAGTTAAGTGATGCATTGGCTGATGAGGTTTTATTTAAAGCCTTTACCGATCAAGCAGAATCCATTGCCAAACGTTATGACAATCGCGAGTTTGCTCAGGCGATGCGTGAAATCATGGCGCTGGCGGACAAAGCCAACCAGTATATCGATGAACGTAAACCCTGGGTGTTAGCGAAAGAAGAAGGTAAAGAGGCTGAAGTTCAGGCCGTGTGCAGCATGGGCATTAATCTGTTCAGAGTGCTGATAGCCTACCTTAAGCCGGTATTACCTCGCACAGCTGAACAGGCTGAAGCTTTTCTAAAAATTGATGCATTACAGTGGACTGATATCGAAAAGCCATTATTAAGTCATAACATTGAACCGTTCAAACCATTAATGACTCGGGTCGAACAGGACAAGATTGACGCCATCATCAAGGAATCCAAAGAAAATATGACTGCCACGGCGACACCCGTAAAAACAGCTGAAAACATTGATCCGATTGCCGATGAAATCCAGTTTGATGACTTTGCCAAAATTGATTTGCGTATTGCCAAAATCGTCAATGCTGAACATGTCGAAGGCGCTGAAAAACTGCTGAAGCTGACGTTGGATATCGGACTGGCTGAAAAACAGGTATTTGCTGGCATTAAATCTGCTTATGCTCCTGAAGATCTGGTCGGTAAATTAACGGTAATGGTGGCCAATCTGGCACCACGCAAAATGCGGTTTGGATTGTCTGAAGGTATGGTGCTCGCTGCGGGTCCTGGAGGAAAGGATTTATATATTCTTAATCCTGATGCAGGAGCTCAACCTGGTATGCGGGTTAAATAACGCGCGGATTTGTATTCAACACCACGAATTGATACGCATAAAAAAAGCCGGCTTTTCAGCCGGCTTTTTAATATAACTGGAACTGATGTTATTGATTCAGTTCTTTTTCCATACCAATTTCATATAACTCTAAATTGGCTTCTTCAATTTCGCCAGTTACAGCATTCACATCTACTTTATATTCGCGTCCGTGAACATTCACAATATCAAACTCATAAGTCACTGAACCTTCATAACCAATTTCATATTCATTGGCAACTACTTCACCCGGAATGAAATCTAAAGCAGTTTGACGTGCTTCGTCTTCAGTGATTTTGGCGTATTTTTTGAACGTAGGATCGTTGGCTTCTACTTCACGTTCAATTTCAGTGACAAAGCCTTCTTCGGCATTACATTCGACATTGTATGTATTGCCATCTGCAGTTGCTTCAATATCAAATTCATAAACTGGATCGTCACCTTCCATTTTCATTTCCAGTTTACGCACGTTGCCAGGAATGGTATCCAAAGCAGCGTCCATACATGTTTCCATTTTGACGAGTTTCCAATCACGGATATCGTCAAGATCATAGTTATCGTTATCAGCCAATGCCATTGAAGATAATGACATGGTGATTGCAGCTGTTAATAATTTAGCTGTGTGTTTCATAATATTGCTCCTTAAATTTAAAGACCTGGTTCCATTCTCTACCCGCAAGAGCAATGTTGCTTATCTTTTTGAGTTGATTAGATATCTACCTGATTACTATTATATTGGGAATTTTTCCTGTGTACAAAAAAGCCCCGGAAAAAGGATTTGTCCGGGGCTTTAATTTGATTTTACTGCTGAACATTCACCTCAATGCGTTTGGGTTGCAGTTGTGGCATTTTAGGAATCGTTAATTCCAACACCCCATCCCGTGAAGCGGCATTAATGTTATCTACATCAGCGGTTTCCGGTAAAGTGAACCGCCGCATAAAACTGCCACTGAAGCGTTCAATACGTTTGTAATTATCTTTTTCTTCAACTTTTTTACTGTCACGTACGCCTTTAATGGTCAGCAGACCATTTTCGGCTGTCACTTCAATATCTGCGGCTTTAACGCCGGGCAGATCAGCGTGAATAATGTAACTCTCTGCGTTTTCCTGAATATCAACCGCTGGTGTCCAATCCTCTTCACTGAAGTTAGTTTCAACTGCAGGCGACTGGAACAGAGACGACATTTCACGTTGCAGATTATCAAGCAGACTGTAAGGTCTGTAACGTTGAATAGCCATAAAAACACCTCCATAACAAGTTCATCATGAAGACGAATACTGTCTTCTGATCAGCAAGATTGGGATGTGTGAATAAAATTCAAGAGGCTTGCAATATTTTTAAATTAACTATTAATTATCAGTTGGATAGCAGTTGATGCTAATGTTTAATAATGCCTAATACAGCGGCAATATTCGCCAGTTCTGCTGTGGTGTTTACATTGAGTTTATTTTTAATCTGAGTGTTGTAGTTCGCAACAGTTTTGTAGCCCAAATGTAATTCGGCAGCGACTTCATGTGCGGTCATTCCTTTGGCCGTCAAACAAAACACATCAAATTCTCTGGGTGACAATAACTCCACCACCTGCCCATAATGCAAGGTATCCGAAGGATGTTTGAAATCATCAATATTAGGCAAGATATCCTGTTCAATATAATGTTTGCCTTGTGATACCGCTAATACAGCTTCCGCCAGTACTTCAGCCGCACTATTCTTGGTGACATAGCCTTTGGCCCCAGCTTGTATGGCACGTTCAACATAGATTGACTCATCATGAATACTGTAAACCAGCACGGTAGCATGTGGATCCTGTTTTTTTAAACGGCGAATCGTTTCCAAGCCTCCAATACCAGGCATGGATAAGTCCATTACCACCACATCAGGACGCTTGCGTTCGTATTCATGACAGGCCAACTCACCCCGATCAACATCAACAATGTCGCCAATGAAGGGTTGAGAATCCAGTAGCATTCTAAACCCGGCACGAACCACCTGATGATCATCGACCAACAAGACACTTATCTTTTTTTCATTCATTCTCTATTTTCTCTATGATTGGCATCCATACATTTATCGAAACACCTTTTCCTGCCTCAGACTCGAATCTAAACCGCCCCCCCATATTCTCAACCCGCTCCTGCATAGCCAATACACCAAAACCATATCCGGATGGCTTACCGCCTTGCCCATTATCTCGAATCCGCATGACTACACGGGGGGAGGTATGCTCACCTTCTTGCCGAATGGTTAATGTTACCGTAGATGCATTGGCATGACGCACAACATTGGTAATACATTCCTGTGCAATTCGATAAACATGTATCGCTAATTCATGTGACACCTGATCCAGCCGTTCATCATAATTCAGTTTTATCATGAGTTCCGGATGTCTGCGCCGCCATTCATTGACGAGATCCGTTAGAGTGGCACCTAATCCCAGATCGGCAAGACTTAACGGATGCAATGTTTTCATCATGGAACGTACAACACCGGCCAGATGGTTACATATTTCAGCGATTGAATCGGAAATTTTCATAACATCCGAACCCGGCTGACGAATTGCGGTAGACATGGCTTTTATAGCCGTTAATGATTGGCCCATCTCATCGTGCAGCTCGCGGGATAAATTACGTCTTTCAGATTCCTGAATCTGCATTGTATGGCGAGCTAACGCCTGATTATTCTCTTTTGCGACTTTCAAAGCGTCTGACAAGTGATTGATTTCACTGGCAATAGCATCAAACTCACGAATATCATAAGGAGGCAGTTTACGACCATATTGACCAGACTCTACTCGCCGTAAGCCAACAACAATTGTCCGAACATTTTGCAACATGGAATTAAATACGAAATTAATCGCTAAAAATATTACGGCAATCATCGTCATTACTGACCAGAAATAAGACTCGGATTCCTCCCAGGCTTCAGCAATTTCATCGAGTGGATCTGCCCGGACAATCATCTGTTTCACTCTGCCATCGGCCAGTTTGATATCGTAATTGGCCGAGGGATAAGTGGTTCTCACCGCCCTGACAAACCATTCTGGTGGTACCTCTTCATCCAGACTTTCCGCAACAAACCATTCTACTTCCTCACCCTCCTCATTCAGAATACTGATATGAATATGACGGGTATGCTGGATCGCACTGATTTGTTGCAACCACTCAAATTCCGTCATGGAGGTACGCGAAAGATGACTGAATCCGAGCTCAATCATTTGTAAAGCGAGGTTAAACGACGAGTTGACCTCACGTTCAACCGAATGACGCGCCTGCCAGATGGTTAACAGGCTACCGAATAAAATAATAATAATGACCGAAATCAAAATCCGGCTGTTGATTAGTCCTCTTAAACTCATCTATTTTCCAAAACAGGTTTTTTATTTTTTTCTTTTAACCGCACCGAATAACTTCAGTCTTGAAAGTCAAATCTATTCATTGGATTAAAAAGCTCATACATAGTGAATTCAACTAACACAATCGATGTAATAGTGAAGTCAGATTATGACTGAAGTCTAACAGCAGTAGTAAAAATCAAAAATCGTAATTCAGCCCAAGATTTATTCCAAAGCTTTCCCATTCGGCTTCATTAAACTTTAATTTCGCGGTATTGCCGTTAGCAAAATAGACTTTGTCTTCACCGTTTCTGTCTGCGAGCCACTTTTGGTAACGCACATCCACAGTCAGGGCTAACCTGGGAGATAAATGCCACGCACCAGTCAATTCGGTGACAAACCCATCACCCTCCGCTTCATGAGTGAAACTTTCTGGTTGCGCAAAATCACTACGTAAATTCCACTGCGCCGTCGCATCGTAAAAAGCATAGTGATATTTAAAATTTAACCCCAGCTCGAATGCATCCTGTTTGATAAACAGGTTTTCCATACCAATCCACGGACCATACCAGGTTGCATCATAACTGGAATCCAGACCAGGAAAAGGACCCAGAGCAGGTATTGTCTGAAAACCATCAACTATCTTTAAATCCTGTGAATAATAATAAAGCCCGGCCATAGGTCGCCACTCATAACGAGTGCGTGCACGTTCGTTTAATACCCATTCAAAGCGCTTTCCAAAACCGACCGATAAATCCATGACACTGCCTTCATCGGCACCATTATTGGATCGGGAAAACTCCCGTGTTCGATTATTTCCAAAATAATCCGAATCCTGGTTTTTACCGTCATAAATTTCGCCATACAGGAAATCCAGATTCACCAACCAGTTTTCCTTGGTATATAAGGTTGCTCCTAAATTCACCGTGGCAATCTCGATATCTTTCCAGGTAAGCTCTGACAGAATGTTTGGTTGCCCACCCGGTCCGGCAATACTCCAGCGCAACTCATCACGCCGATAACCAGCTTTGAAATAAATATCCGCTTTATCGTATTCCAACCAGGGTGTCTTTTTTTCAGCTGTTTTCTGGGGGCTCTCATAGATATGTAGCCTCAGCCGTTGAGGCTCCACAGCCTGACCAACAAGCTTATTTGCCGCAGGCAACTGATCAGGCACGGCTTCATAAACATGCATCTGCAGCACTGGAGCAGCCAATAACGTGGATAGCGGAAAAGCCAATAACCCCAAACCTGACAGCAAGACAATTGACTTAGCGTGCATTCGCGACAACCTCCTCAAACGGCAGGGCTGAAATCAGATACATGTAAGTTGAGCTCTCTGCCTGACCCACTGGCGATAATTGACTGCTTTCCACAGATGAAGCCAGCCAGCTGCCTTTAATATTCTGATAATCGACCGGCAAACTCTGAGACGCCCGATTCACAACAGAAAGTGCTGTGACATGCATACCGCCTCGGTTCCAACTGCCCACCGGTGTGGCACTGATACGGTTATCTGCAAACAATGGCAGACTGCTTTGCGTGTTGATCCGCACCGGACTGTAATTTTTATCACGTAGACGCTCAACCTCGGGAATACGGACCATTTCAGCCGCATACTGACTCATTTCCATATACACCTGATGACGATCACTGACGACAGGTGTCGTGCTGGTACTACCCGAAGAAGCCTCAGGAATCGTTTCTTCATCGTCACGATCAATGAATCTGTTAGGGGCCGGCGCAGGCGGCGGATAGCCAGCATTATGAGAACGGTAATACGCATTATCTGCCTGCCGGATTTTTTCACTTTCACCTGGCGCATTCATGATTCGAGGTGTGATCAGCAAAACAGTCTCGGTATCTTCTTCCGACTCAATCGTCGAACGAAATACCCGGCCGATGACAGGGATTTCACCCAGCAGCGGAACCTTCCTTTCGTTTTTATTGACACTGGTTCGAATCAAGCCGCCTACCGCTACCGTGAGGCCATCTTTTGCCATGACTGTTCCGGTTAGCCTTGCCGTATTAATCGTATCTACTGATAAATTGGTGACGCCGCCTTCACCATCGGTAACCGGAATCGTGCCACCACCCCGGTTCACTGTTGAACTCTCCTGCTCCAGTTGCAGGCTGACTGTGCTATCGGAATTAATGCGAGGCGTGATGCGCAGCGTAATACCGATATCTTCCCGATTCACCAGCGCCTGAACATAAGCAGGCTGAATCACCACACCGTTATCAATGACCGAGGCAAAGAACTGAAAACCTTCGGTGACCAGCGTTTCCTCACCGATAAATAATTCCGCTTCGCGATGATTGGACGCCACTACCATCGGATTTGACAACACTCTGACCCGGCGATTCTCTTCAAGAAATTCCAGATTGGCGCGTAAACGGTTGTTGAGAAACTCATAGATAAATGTGCCTGAGTTCAACAGGGCATTATTACCAAGCAGAATCGGTTGGGCTGATTGATTACTGCCGCGGGGCTGTAACTCAAAATTGAAAATGGAATTAAAATCTTCACCCAGAATCACGCTGAGGATCTGCATCTCGAGCATAACCTGAGGCACGGGAATATCCATTTGTTTTATCAGTTTGTCGATGGCCTTCAGAACTGCCTGATCATCGGTGCGTACAATAATCATATTGTGTTCATTGTTCACCGTGACATAAATCGGCTGGGACTGGATGGTGACTTGTTTGAGCGTTTCCTGACTGATATTGGTCGAACCCGATGCTTCCACTGAGGCGGCAAGCTGAGAAATCTGATCCACCGTCAGCGTCGTGCCATCCAGTTGTGAGCCGGCTGTTGTCAATGTGTTGCCAGCGCCGCTTGCCCCACCGGAAGAAAACCGATTCGTCGAGCGCCCCACCCCACCAAGATTAGATGAACGCACATTCCGTACGGTATTGTTACCACGACTAAAGCCGGAGGAGCCTGAACGCCCGCCACTTCCAAACACATCTTCACCGGGAGCCTGTCCCAGCGAGAGGATCACCCTCTGACCATATAAATCCTCAATCGCCTGGGCAATGATCTGCACATTGGCATTGAGCAGAGTGAATACCTCAATATGCTCGCTCTCCCGTACGACCAGATCTTCACTGTATTCCTCACGCGTCATAATCCGGTAGGTATTGGTGTCCTCATCATAGCGATACCATAAATTACTGATGCGGCTGATGGATTTAACGGCATCCAATACACTGACATTTTTCAGATGAATGGTCAGACGACGGTCCGTTGCTTCGGGTGTAGCAATAATATTGGTGTCTGTTAGCTCTGACAAGGTCCGAACGACATCGGCAAGCTGAGTGTCATTAAACTCAACCTCATCAATAAAGTCAGCAGCATGCGTAGCCTTTAATGGCATCAGCACCAGGAAACACAGTTGAGTCAAAAAGAAAAGTTGCTTGATAGTCATTTATTTCAACACCCGGATTTTGCCAATCGTGCCGGTTTCCACCGTCACGCCTAAACGCGTAATACTGGTAATTCTGATGGCTTCTGACGGCCGTCTGGGATTGATATTGATTTCATCCCCCTCCCGGACCATATAAACGCCGCGTCCAATCACTTCCAGTAACGCCAGCATTTTTTCGCTGTCATCGGAAACAAAGCCTCGCAAACGCATATCCGGAATATCCGCCGCAACTGCCTCGCTTGGATTAAATGCGCCCAGGCTGGAATAACTGTTTAATTCTGTGCCGCGAACCTGATACATCAACTGACTGGGGGTGAAAGGATCACGCAGCGGCGCCACCTCCTGACTGTGCAAATCTGTATTTTCCATCGCTGTGACGACATTTATCCAACCTGCCAAAATCACCATCGCCATGCTATTACTCATTTTTTGCAGCACCTGTTATCTCCCACCTGCCAACGCAAACAACGCCTGAAAAAAGGCGTAATAGACAAATCCCACCATGCCGCCAATCACCAGAATCATCGCGGGTTCAATCAATGCAGTGAGTCGTTTGATTCCGGTTTCCAACACTTTTTCGTAATAGCTGCCAAGTTCCTGCAAAATGTGGTCAAGCGTACCGGTGCGCTCCCCTACCGCTATCATTTGTGTCACCAGCGCCGGCAGCATGGGATGACGAATACTGGATGACAAATCATGGCCAGCGAAGACCCTGGATGCACCTTGTTTGAGTTTGTCGGCATAGACCCGGTTGGGCATCAGATCGGCGGTAATTTTCAAGGCATCAAAAATACTGACCCCGCTGCTTAACAGAATGGACATCGCCCAGTTCAGTTGAGCCATTGAGCCATTGATCATCAGCTTCCCAAGAACAGGGATATGTAACAGCAGACGATCCAGTATCAGCCTGCCTTGTTGGGTGCGGTAAAACAGCCATAGCGCGATCAATCCAGCAATTGCTGCAATAATCAGCTGTAACCCGTTTTCCCGAATGCTGGCAGAAATATCAATCAGAGCCTGAGTGGAGGCAGGCAAAGCTTTACCTTGCCCCTGTAGGAAAGTCGCGAATTTCGGAATGATGCTGACCACCATGAAAATGGCAACGCCAATTGCCACCAGAACAACAATGACCGGATAGATCATCGCTGTCATCATTTGCTTTTTTAAGGCGGCACGTTTCTCAAGATGGCTGGCCAATCGCTCCATGATGACTTCAAGTTCACCGGTGTTTTCCCCAGCGACAATGAGGTTAATCATCATATTGGTGAAAACGTCACGATGCTTTTTCATTGCGGATGAGAGAGATTGGCCACCCTCAATGTCCTTGAGCATCACTCTGACAGCCAGATTCAATCGACTGCTGCTGATTTGTCCGGCGGCCAGTTCCAACGCCTGGGCAACCGGCAGGCCGGCTTTCAGCATAAAAGCCATTTGTCTGAAATAAAAAATCAGCGCATCGGTCCCAACAGACCGCTGCGTTGCTAACCAGTCAGCAAAATTTGCCTGGCCCAAAAAACCGCCCTGGCCTTTACGTTCGCGAATATCCAGCACCCGTAATCCCTGGGCACGCAGTTCCTGTACTGCCATGCTCTCATTGGCAGCCTGTAAGCTACCCTTCTGCTCATTCCCGGCGCTGCTCAGGGCGTTATAACTATACAGCGGCATCGTAGATTACCTCATTGCCAGCAATATGCTTTACTACGGCCACTTTCTGTATTTCTTCCAGGGTAGTCATTCCGCGCAGCACTTTTTCACAACCGTCCTGCCACATGAAACGCAACTTGTCTCCGGCGGCGTGTTCCAGCGTTTCTTCATCAGCGCCTTTAGCCACCATTCGCGCCAGTTGTTCATCAAACCAGAGCGTTTCAAATAAGCCCAAACGACCACGAAAACCGGTTCCCTGACAGACCGCACAGCCCACCGGATCAAAAATCTCGATAGATTTCCCTTCATAACCCAGTGTTGTACATTCGGTTTCAGTCGCAGACCGTTTGCGAGCACAATGTCGGCACAGACGCCTGACCAGTCGCTGGGCAATCACCGCGGTCATGGTCGAGCCAATCAAAAAAGGTTCACAGCCAATATCAATCAGCCGGGTGACGGCACTGACGGCATTGTTGGTATGCAAGGTGGAAAAGACCAGATGACCGGTCATCGCTGCTTTGACAGCCACATCTGCTGTTTCGGCATCACGGATTTCTCCGACCATCAACACATCCGGGTCATGCCTCAATAATGAACGTAATGCATCGGCAAAAGTGATCTTGGGGCCGGTCTGGATCTGCGAAACCCCATCCATCACATACTCAATCGGGTTTTCTACCGTCATGATATTAATATCGGGTTTGTTGATTTCCTGTAATGCAGCAAACAAAGTGGTCGATTTACCGCTTCCTGTCGGACCGGTCAGCAGAATCATGCCGTAAGGGTTCCGTATGGCTTGATTAAAACTCGCCAGATCCTGCTCCAGCATGCCCAAGTCAGTCAGTGTCAGGCCACCGGATTCCTGCCCCAGCAGACGCATGGTGATGCGTTCACCCAAACGGGTCGGTGCGGTCGCCACCCGGATATTGAAATCCAGATCAAACGGTGCGGCCAGATGATAACTAAAACCGCCATCCTGCGGTTGACGCTGTTCGGCAATATCCAGCCCCGCCAACACTTTTATCCGTGATACCAGACCAGAAGCCACATTCTGCTCGGCAGCCAAGGGATAATCCGACAGACTGCCATCGATCCGAAGTCGAACCCGGAGCCCATCCTCTTCTGTCAGTAAATGCACATCCGACGCGCGGGTGAGATATGCTTCCATCAAAATGGTGTCCAGCAGTGCTACCAGATCTGTCTCACGCGGTCCGGTAGTCGTTTCTTCAGCCGCCGCCATGATGCTGGTGGCCACATATTCGTCTACCATTAACTGTAGCCGTCTGGGTTCAGCCATGACCACAGGCAGTTCAGTCCCCAGCAAACGCATGGCCGAGGCGATACCCGCCATATCATCGGGGTCAGCCGTGACCAGCACCAGATTTTCTTCAATCTCTAGCGGTAAAAAATGTTTACGCTTAATCAGACTGCCAGGCAGTTTTTTTGATAATTTCCGTTCGATAGTGGCCTGAGTGAGATCAATAAACGGGAGTTGACGCGATTCCGCAACGGCACGGTGCAAAGCCGAAACCGGTATGCGGTAATATGCCAGTACCTTGCTTAATACAGGCACATGTTGGCGACGGGCTTCCACTTTCAATCGCTCGACGGTTTCCCCATCGAGTAATTCGGTTGCCACACCGGCCTGCAATAGCATGTCGTCAGTCAATGCCATAGCTTATGGTTTCAGCAAGATGAAATGAGAATGGAAACGCTTCATAACGCCAGAATCACCTCAATGGATAAAGGCTGGGGCATGCCAGGCAAAGGCGCAACGGGTAACTTGGTGATATTCATCCGTAAAACCGACACTTGCCAGGGCAATCCATCCAGGCCATGTAAAAAGCGTCTTAATGCTTCATAGCTTCCCTCTAACTGAAGCTTCTGCAACGGTCTCTCATACATGGAGCCTGGAGACATTCGGGCTATCCAACCGGCTGTTACCGGTAAAATCATATCTTTCGCCGGCTGGTTAGTGGCTTGGCGTGAGTTATTTCGAGACGCTTGCGTAATTTGTGTCACTGGTGACGCATTGAAAGACTCATTACTGCGAATACGAATGCCGGTTTCCATTGCCAATGAGGAAATCATCACGCGTAATTGTTGTGAATCACGACTGGCAAGACGATTTTCAATGATTGCTGCTCTTTCCTTTAGGGCAGCCACTTCGGCCTCCTGCTCATCCAGTTGATCGAGAATATCCTCAACCACCTCATCGGACTCTTCCGGAATCTCGAGTTCGGCAATTCTGATCTGGGTAGCCAGTACCTGTTTCTGCAGGGATTCAATATTTTCTTTGGCTGGCTGATAACGCAGCAGGCCGTAACTTCCCAAAATAACAACCACACCGATGGCTAATGCCAGCATCCGTTCGCGTTTGTTTAATTGTCTCAAGCTCATCGTGCCGACTCCGATTGAGAGAGTTGCATGGGTCTGGGTTTTACTCTGACCAGACTCAATGCCACCGCATAGCCATCCAGACTCAGCGGACCAGAACGCTCCAGAATCTGCACATCCCTGACGACGAAATTCCAGGTAGCCGCGGCATCTTTAAGGGCTTGTATAAATTCCTGAGCAGCACTCTCAGAAAGCGACCAGGCATCAATATTGAAATTATCCAGCTCGATCACCTCACTCTGCACCGGCTGATTTGCCGCCATCATAGGCAGTCGTTTACCCATCTCATCAATACTGTTAATCACAATATGGTCATTTAACGCATTCTGCAGTGTGCCCAATACGACTTGTAACAACATATTCCGCTCTGGCAGCTCTTCACCAAAGAAAGTCATCCGGGCTTCCATCCGTTGCTGGCTTGTCTGTTGTTCTTTCAACAGATTTTTGCGTGCTTCGATTTGGTCGTTAATGGCAGTAATGCGTTTTACGGCTTCATCCAGCGTTTTAGCCCGCTCATCCAGCACTGTTTTTTGTTCAGCGAGTCTGTTTTGCTGCAGATGCATGGTGATTTCCGCCCCCAAGATCACCAATAACAATATCGCGGCCACACCGGCCAGCTGTATTTCTTGACGTTGAATCAAAGGAGGCTTTGGCCCGCCCACTTGAACCGGGACCAAAATCGTCTCATCACTGAGTCCAGTGACAAGTGAAGCTGCGCCGAGCATGCCAGGCGTCACACCTGTGACAGGATCAGTACCACCCAGAAAATGCACTGGCTTGTTGAATACTTCCGCCAGCGATTGATAAAGCGAATGGTCGGATTCGCCATGACTACTCAGCCAGATTTCCTCTATCGAATCGGTACTGGCAGCATGAAAGGCCTCCAGACAGGCGTTATAAGTTTCCAAAGCAGCAGAATGATGTGCCTGAAACTGATTAATACGCCCTTTTGACAGAGCGGTAGTGGTAACGATGCCCGGGCCGGCTTCCAACAACAGTTGCTCTTGATGATTGGTTTTCAGCAAGCCGTTTGACGCACCGGTCAACGGAAACACTTTTGAGAGTGTTATGCCATGGGATTTAAAGGCATCCACCCAGCGGTTTATCACGGATTTATACGCACAGCTAATCAGCCAGTTGTAAATACCCGGAGCGTCTTTTACCGCTGCCTGGGGTTGCCAGCCACATTCGATATCTTCTTCATCAGAACGCAACCAGCTCTGGCACTGGACAAACCCATTCAAGCGTTCCTTATCCACATAACCATGCTCAAGAGCAAGCTCGCCAAACCGCTGGAAATTACTGCGTTGCTGGGCACCGATGCCCATTCCGGCGGGTTTGTTCGCCTGCTGAATACCACGAATGTGATTGACCTGCTCCGCGGTCATCAATCCCTGTTTGACCATCAGGTAGCCGATGCTCCACTGATTTTGCTGTTGCATCAGCAAAGGCTCTGCTTCCCAGCGAATCAACGCCTGCATCTGCGCCAGTGGTTTTGGCTTTTTAGGATTGATCGGTAATTCAATCAGGCTGGACATCGCCGCTGGAGTGAGTAACACCGCCTGATTTCCCGACCAGCCATTGGCGCGGAGATGTTGAATCACTTCCGCCAATGCCAGTCCTGGGTCCAGCAAACTGGACATGGCATGCTGATGCGTGACCAGTTTATTGCCTTCCCGGTTGATCACCGCAGCCCTTAACATCAAGCCATCGCTTTCTACCACCAGCACCTGACTGGGGCGGCCAAACTGAATATTTTCCAATATCTTTAATAATTTCATTACGGTGAGATTCTCCAAGGGAAAGGAGCAATATGATGTTTTGGCAACAAAACTATTTGATAAGGAGTAGTTACACTGCTTGGGCAAGTGCTTGAGGGATTACAATTCAAGGTAAGTAAATAAATCCCCATCGGAATTTTATTTTCAAAATTAGCCGTTACATCGACTGAGGATTCGGGCTGAACAGTGACAGAAGAAACTGCAGTGGCTACTGATAAATTTATAAACTCAGGAATATCGCTTCTGCTAAGGCTCAAGTCCCAGTTGTCTAGCTCTATATCAACTGAACTCAAGGATGACGTATTGTAAAAAGATATTGTCAAACCATCGTCCGTCAACCAATCGTTCTGAGCTATTAAGTTACTGATAGCTTCAATTTCACCATTTGGAATATCATCTACAGGGTCGATCACATCAAACCCAAGGCTTTGTAGATTCGCTTTTACTGCGCTTTGGGCCTCGGTCATGCTCAGAGTGTTATTGCTCGCATCTAGTAAAAGCCATTCCCACCCAAAATTTTCTGTATCGTCATCATTACCATAGCCATCCCGAAATTTAACGTCTCCACTTCGGTCTGCTATGGTTTGGATGTAAGGCCCTCTCCAACCAAACCCAATCCCGGTATCTGGATCCACTTCCCAATCTTCGATTTCAGAACCATCACAATTTTTATTCACCAATAGTTCTTTTATACAACCAGGAAGCCGCCCCATATCAGCAGCAAAACCGCTGATTTCAGGCGCACCATTAATCGTGCGTGTGGAGTCGCCGATAATGGCTTTACGGATCAACTCCATCCGGCGTTTGGTTTCGTCGTATTTGGCTTGATCTTCAACACCTTCGGTAAACAACAAACCGGCTGACGCGAGCAAGCCAATCAGGAACAGTACCAGCACCATTTCGAGTAAGGTGAAACCACGCTGACTCTGGGCAGCCAACTGATATCGTTCAGGCATGGTGAAAGATGTGAGGTGAGACAAGTAGCTGATCATCATCCATCTCACTTAGCGCAATAAACACAGGACAATATCGTCCCCACGACTATCGCAAGGATCGATTGACCCGGTACTTTCATTTATACCGTTAGGCCCCGTGCTCATGACCCTTGCGGAATCAGGATCATTAAGCTCGAATGCTAAATAAGGGTTACCGTATAGCTCAAATGGAATAGCAGAAACTGTGTCGTCAAACCAATAAATGCCTCTATCTTTGCCAGGCTTATCTGGACGGTATTGTCTAGTTTCAAAAGTATCTGCGATGCCCCATACATTCACGATTGAAGAAACAGAGAGTTTGTCTGGAATTCGAAGCTCAATATCAAGAAACCTATCTTTTCTCCTAATATACGGTCCATTCCACCCTCTTTTGGTATCAGGATCCCAATCGTTGTTTGTTAACGGATTTTCAAACAACATCCAGAAGTTGGCTGGGTGTTTACACCAATCAACTTTTTCACTTTGGCTATAACTTGAAATATGATTTGGAAAGTTAAGCTCTGGATTTGGTGTATTACTATCACCATCTGGATCATCATCGCAGTCATATATCCCTTGTTTTGGAAAATATTTTGATCCACTATCATGTCGAAATTGAAGTAGTGCTTTTCTGATCTCTTCAATTTCAAATTGAGTCAAACTATATCTAGCTTCATCATCAACACCATCAAATGCGACTAAGGCACCTGTGGCAAGAATGGCTAATAAAGTGATTACAGCCAAAAGTTCAAGCAGCGTGACACCTGCCATTTTGTTTTTTGGATGTAAAGAAAAGCTTGATTGCTGCCGATTATGTGCAGTATTGCCGGGCAGACGGATGGGTTTGCTCGGTTTTAATTGTCGGTAAAACAATAAACACCTCATTTACTTGTTCCCGATGTGTGGCAGGCCATCAATTCAAATTGCCGGGTTTTGATTTCCTGTTTATCAAAACCTGTTGTTGTTCTGGCTGATACTCCTGTATCAGGGTTTTGTTGGGTTTCGTGCCTCAACCCAACCTACGGGTCAGGTTCCAATTTTTATTGCTTTCACCGTTGTGGGTGATCAGCGTTTGTCTTTTGTTGGTTTTGTTGGGCTTCGTACCTCAGCCCAACCTACCAAGATCATTCTGTTAAAGATTGCTGGCTTTAACGCAATGAACTGTTTTTCCGGTTTAAATAAACAAGGGGCAGGCAGCGCCTGCCCCAAGTTAAATTTCAAGGTTCTAATTAAAATTAGTCTTGAGTTGCTGCAGCGATATTGGCATCGATAGTGTTACCTTCGGTGTCAATGAAGCCCAGCAGACGTGGACGTGGCAGGAAGTTTTCTGCAACTAAATTATTCACGCCATCAGTAGTATCAACATCACCTTTTTCACCTGAAGCGAGTAGGAATAAACCAATATATCTAGAGTAATTAACAGCTGGATTAACATTGGCGCTACTGTAAGTAGGGGCCTGAATAACACCTGCAGCTGAATCCACTGTTGCTTGTGCAGCATCACCACCAAAACCAAGAGCCAATACTAAGTTACAGCGCTCAGTACTCAACGCATCATTGATTGAATTAATAACTAATGGGTCAGCTGTACCTGTTGATTCAGTTTCAGGATCCCACCAAGTAGTAGTAATATCTTCCCCTCCAACAGTACAATCTAACGTGCCCGTAACATTATCCTTATTAGCCTGTGAAGCTAATATAGAGATATAATCAGGTTCATCAGCGTCACCACCACCAAAATCACCATACTCAGTTTCAATAGCGCCATTATTACCGTCAGGAGGGTTAGTGCCCTCATTATGAGCACGGTTTGGTTCAACTCCACCACCGATTGCACCATTCAAGCCTTTTCCAGTACCGAAAACATGTTGAATTTCATCCATACCAAACTTTGATTCAAAATAATCTTCTAGATCGGAGAACTCACCACCAACACCAGAGGCAGCTGCAGCCAGATCAAGACTACCCAGAATGCGTTGTAATCTTTCAGGAATAAACCCATCTTCAATTTGTGCTTTATTACCAGCTACTGAAACAGTCGCAGCCGCATTTGCTACTTTCGGATTTGCAAGGTTATCCATTTGGTTTGGATAAGCTTGTGTTACGGCACGATATGCACGAACACCTTGGTCTAATACTGCGGTGGTATTAGCAGCTTTAGATGACTGGGCTTTATCCCCTGCACCGTCATACGCAACCAAAGCACCAGTCGCCAGGATAGCCAACAGGGTAATAACAACCAGTAATTCCAGCAGCGTAAAACCTTTTTGTTTTGCTTGCAGTTTTTGAGCTTTTGCACGCATAACCGGGTCTTTTACACCAGAGAAATCAGCGTGACGGAAACGGCTGACCATAGATTTCATTTGTTTAATGTTCATTTTTTAGTCTCTCTGTTGAATGCCGCAGCTGCCCCATACAGCCTGTTGGTCATCTGGATTTAATTTTTTTATGTACGTGATGTGCCCCACACACATTCAACATTCACCGCCTGATTGAGTCTTTTTGCTTTGTGATGAGCAGGCTTTTTACGCATTTTGTTTAGAACTGGGAGATTCATTTGAACGACGTTTAATTTGATACTGCGTGATGTTTGGAGGTATGCACCTCGGCCACATCCGGCATGTCGACAACAAAACGGTACTGCTTACCACAATGCAAAATCACCTCTTTCTGACGGCGTTTGAGGATTTTCACCTCAATCCGAATATCACCAAAACCGTCATGCGCCAATACATCATCGACCAGCTCCATCAATTTGTACTTGAGTGGTTTGACGGTGGTTTCTGTTGTACTTGTCATGTTTTACGGCTCTGATTTGTTTCGGTGAGTTGGATAGTAGAGAAACGGGAATTTATTCCCTATAGGAGAATTTCCTTATTTTTCGCAGGAATTAGAGACTCACTTAACAAAACCCAATAAATAACTGTTTTAAAATGATATATCCGTCACAAAAAAACTTAATTTTTTAACAGAAAAAAAGTTCCAAAAATTGTTTTAATCGGGAAATACTTCCTTGAAAGGGCAATTTCCCGACAATTTAAGGAACAAAAATTACGGATAAATGGGAAAAAATAAGGCTACCAAATAGCCAAAAACCATTTGGCAGCGCTTAGCAGAAATCAGGGCTCGAGAGGATAAGCCATATCCTGATAGTCCTGCAGTTGTTGAATCAGAGGAAACAGCTGCTTATGGCCACCTACCAGTAACCCTCTGGTAGCGACTTTCCAGTATTTATCCATGTATTTTGGATAATGCTGCATCGCCAAATCCAACTGCCTGGCAGCGGCTTCAGACTGACCGGATAATGCCAGCAGTGTCACCTGGTTATAGACCTCTTCCTCGCCCGGCAGATACTGCATAAGCTGTGTATTCATTGCGAGTTTGTCCGGAATGACTTCCGGGGTATCTGGCAGTGCACGAACAATCACCAGATCCAGATAGGGTGCAAATAGCGATTTATCACGGGTTTCAGCCATTTCGTAGAGTAACGGTACGGCCTGTTCATCGGAAAATAAGCCCATTCTGCCCTGGGTGTACCAGTTTTCCACTTTGCTATATTGGCTAAAGGTGTTGCCCAGCATAAACACACTGAAAACCAGCACCATGGCGGCAACAGGCACACCCAGATTCATCTTCAGTGTGATATTTCTCTCAGAACTCATCCCTGTCACCAAAGCGGCGATACCCAGAAAATAGGCATACCACAACGGATATTCAAGCAGGCTGTGTATGGCAAACACCGCCAGAGTGGCATACAGCCACCAGCGCTCTGCCGAGATCACGACCCCGCGCTGCTGCCAGAACCAGTACACAATGGCTGATAACAAAATCAAACCGCCAAAAATGCCGGTTTCAGCCAGCAGATGTAACAACAGGTTATGCGCATGGTCGGCATAGCCTTGTAGTCCTGGATACTGTTGCGTCATTTCAAAGTTATGCCAGCCAAACTGCCCCCAACCGACGCCCCAGAGAGGATGCTGGATAAACATTTCCCACGCCTGTTGCAACAGGAGTAACCGTATCGATTCACCTTTCATCGAGGCCGCGATCCGTTCAGCAGGCATCGCTGGCATCTCCATACTTAGCAGAGGCAACAGAAGCTGCACCACAATAAATATCGGAATCAGCCATAACAGTCGACTGGAGACAAAGTGAATATGCCACTGGGTAGATTTTCTGGCGACCAGCCAGCCACCAACTGACAATAAGACCACATATAGCCAGCTCATACGTTGGCCGGTTAAAGCAAGAGCAATCAGAAAAACGATGGCGGTAATTGCCACTGCCCAGATGTTTATTCGCCGGCTCAGATACAGATATAACAAAGAGCCCAGCGCGATTCCCAAATAGGTTGCCAAATGATTGACCTGACCGAGGTTGGCCGCGAAGCCACCTGATTTGTGGCGTAGGATGAATCCTGAATCGTCCCAGCCGATATATTGCAATACAACAATAAATGCCGATAACAGCCCGCCAATAACGAATGCCCACCCCAGAACCGGCACCAGTTTTTCCATCGTGACGAGTTGTTTTAACTGCGCCCCAACGACTATCAGCAGCGAAGCCCATAACAGCAACAGACTGATTAAAAATGTTTGCTGCCAGTAACCAAAGAACCCCAGTTGATACTGAATCAACACAATGCCCCATAATCCCAAAGGTGCAAGCGCGAGCCAGGGGATCTGCATCGCTTTCCAGGATCGCTTGTGTAACAGAAAAATGATGGCCAATGTGCTTAGCGCGATGGCAGCCCACTGATTGTAAAAAGTGGTCAGCGGGATCCGATGATGGGGAATCAGAAACGGTACCACACAGACCAGAGCGAGCAGGCCACAGGCCAGCATGGTGATTTTGTTTATTTTAAAGCCGGGGTTTTCTGCGGTGTCACTCACTTCTTATTCTCCTGATGACGGCAACTGTCTCGCCCTAAAAACTGATGGAAAAGTGCGCACATAATAGGAGAAGGACTTCCTGTTAGGCATTAGGAAAAAATCCCTATTTATTTTGGGAGTGAAATTTATGACAGCTTACAGGCAGAAAATAATTTGGATTTTGATGATGAGGAGGGATTTTTAAATAATCAAAATTAATGGCTTTACTGGAGAATAAAAAGGAATTCCTCCTATATGCGGCGAGCATTGAGATCACTATGATTAACTTCGACAGCTTGCTAATGAGATTCTCTCGGGGCGAAGCCCTGAAATAGTTGCTTACTGTAGTCGTAAAGTTAGTTACCTCTTCAGATTGGTCATGCGATCTGAGTTACCGTGGATAAATTGATTATCCACGGTTTTTTTTTGCCTGAATTCGATTCGCTTTCAACCGGGCGGCTTCAGAACATACCCAGTTGCAATTGCGCAGCTTCACTCATTTGATCGCGTGTCCAGGGTGGATCCCAGACCAGTTCGACATGCACCTTATTAACCCCATCGATACTGCGGATCTTGTTTTCCACATCGCCTGGAAAAGTTTGTGCAACCGGGCAACCGGGAGCAGTAAGCGTCATTTGAATCACCACATTTCCGGAGTCGCTGACGTCAATCTGGTAAATCAATCCCAGTTCATAGATATTGACCGGGATTTCTGGATCGTAGATGGTTTTGAGCATCTCGATCACGTCTTCTTTCAAGTCTTCTGCGGTAAAAGGATGTACCTGATTGTCATTCATAATATTACTCAGTACTAATCGAAATATCGTGGTCGCTGTCTATCGCTGCATGCACGGTATGCCAGGACAAAGTCGCGCATTTTACCCGTGCCGGAAACTCTTTCACACCACTTAACACTTCCAGCTTGCCCAGCAGGTTTCGATCCGTCTCTTCACCGGTCAGTGACTTATGAACCTGATCATAAATGGCCTGGGCTTCCTCCAGCGTTTTGCCTTTCAGCGCTTCTGTCATCAGTGATGCAGAGGCCATGGAGATAGCACAGCCACTGCCCTTGAAGCTGACATCTTCAATGACGTCACCTTCAAGTTTGACGTAAACCACCAGCTTGTCACCACATAACGGATTATTGCCATGCGCCAGATGGTTGGCATGTTCGATTTCACGAAAATTACGCGGACGCTTGTTGTGATCCATGATCACTTGCTGGTAAAGCTCTCTTAAATCACTCATCAGGCAAAAAGCTCCTGTGTTTTCTGAATGGCATGGATCAGTGCATCCACTTCTTCTTCCGAGTTATAAAACGCAAAAGAAGCACGAGCCGTTGCTGGAATATCGTAAAACTCCATTACCGGCTGGGCGCAGTGATGCCCGGTGCGAATGGCCACACCTTGTTGATCAAAAATGGTTCCGACATCATGCGGATGCACCCCTTCGATCATGAAAGAAATCACGGCCGCTTTTTCAACTGCCGTGCCGATGATGTTTACACCAGGCAAAGCCTCAATTTTACGTGTGGCAATCTCCAGTAAATGGTGTTCCTGAGCGGCAATATTGTCGATGCCGACCTGCCACATGTAATCAATCGCGGCACCCAGTCCAATCACCCCGGCAATATGGGGTGTGCCGGCTTCAAACTTGGCGGGCAACTCGTTATAAATGGTTTTATCGAAACTCACCGATAAAATCATATCGCCACCACCCTGATAAGGCGGCATGGCATTCAATAATGCTTCACGACCATACAACGCACCGATACCGGTCGGAGCAAACATTTTATGACCGGAAAACACATAAAAATCGCAATCCAGATCCTGCACATCAACTGTCATATGCGGTACTGCCTGTGCGCCATCAATTAATACCGGAATATTCTTCGCACGGGCTTTTTCAGTCATGGTTTTAACTGGATTGATGGTGCCCAGTGCATTGGAGACCTGGCCGATAGCCAGAATCTTCGTGCGTTCAGTCAGCATGTCATCAAAATGGGTTAAATCCAATTCACCTGTCTGGGTCATCGGAATAACTTTCAGTTTGGCACCGGTCTGTTCACATAATATCTGCCACGGCACAATATTGGCGTGATGTTCCAGATGACTGATCAGGATTTCATCATTTGCCTGCAGCTTTGGTCTGACAAAGCTTTGCGCTACCAGATTAATCGCTTCAGTCGCACCACGGGTAAAGATGATTTCTTTATCCGAATTGGCATTTACAAACTGGCGAACTTTACTACGTGCTGCCTCGTATAAATCAGTAGCACGTTGACTTAATTTATGCACACCACGGTGAATGTTGGCATTATCGTGCAGATAATAATGACTGACTGCATCAATGACCTGACGTGGTTTCTGGCTGGTGGCCGCATTATCCAGATACACCAATGGATAGCCATTAATTTCCTGATGCAGGATCGGAAAGTCCGCACGAATGGTATTAATGTTCAAATTACTCATGCGTACCACCTTTAGGTAACCGCTTTTCAATCACCTTGGTAATTGATTGTTTAAGTTCCTGATTAGCAATGCGTTCAATTACGTCCACGGCAAAAGCAAAAGTCAGCAAACTGCGGGCACTGACTTCGTCAAGGCCACGGCTACGCAGGAAAAACAGTTGATCTTCGTTGATTTGCCCTACCGCGCTGCCATGTCCGCATTTGACATCATCAGCATAGATTTCCATTTCCGGCTTGGTATCAATTTCACAACCACGTGACAGCAGTAAATTGCGATTGCTTTGATTGGCATCGGTTTTCTGGGCATCTTTATGCACAATCACTTTGCCGTTAAATACCGCATGGCTTTGTTCATCCAATACGCCTTTGTAAACTTCTTCACTGGTGGTGTTAGGCACACTATGATCAATGCGGGTGTGATTATCCACATGCTGTTCACCTGTCACCAAATACAGGCCATTCATCGTCACATGGGATTGTTCTCCCACTAATTGACTATGAACATCATTTCTGGCGAGTTTTGCACCAAGTGAAATATTGGTGTTATGCCATTTACTGTCAGCAGCTTGTGTGGCGGCCATGGTGGCGACATGATAATGATCCAGTGATTCACGCTGTAATTTGTAGTGAAACAGTTCGGCGTTTTCAGCCAGACTTATTTCAGTTACTACATCGGTTAAACCATTGGCTTCATTATTTCCGGCATAGGTTTCAATAAAAGTTGCCTGACTGCCTTTTCCAAGCACAATGACATGACGTAAATGCATTGCATAATGCGGCGTATGGCCGCTGTTCGCTACAATTAACTCAATCGGTTTATCTATTTTGGTGTTGGCGGCCACTTCAATAAATACACCTTCATTCATCAACATGGTATTTATTGCGTTAAAGCCAGGTTTTTCCATATTAATTTGCCGGTTTAGGAATTCACTAGCACGCTCAATAGATTTGGATAAAGGCGTTAACGTTAGGCCACTTGGCAGCTGAGCGATAGACGATGCTGTTAAATCTACCCGACCGTCAATGATCACTATGCGATAAGCATCAACCACAAGTTTTAACTCATGAGTTTCAACAAAGCCGGGTTGAACTACCCTATGTCTGAACTCTTCCTGTCCCAGCTGCCACAGGCTGGTGTATTTCCAATCCTCTTCTTTTCTGCCGGGTAAGCCCATTCGCTCAAACTGATATTGAGCTTGTTCACGCAAGCTTTTCCAGCGAGCATTGTCAGCTACCATAATGTCTCGGCTGTTTGCTACAGCAGAGAAGTCAGTATAAATTTCTTTTAACATTTTCATGCTGGCTGCCCTTCCGGCTCTGGTGCGTCATGCACCCAACTGTAGCCGGATTTTTCCAGTTCTTTTGCCAGTTCCTTATCACCGGATTTAACAATGCGCCCTTCAGACAATACGTGTACAAAATCAGGCACAATGTAATCCAGTAAACGCTGGTAATGAGTAATCATCACAAATGAACGTTCTGGGTTGCGCAGCGCATTAACGCCTTCAGAAACGGTACGCAGCGCATCAATATCCAGCCCTGAATCGGTTTCATCCATAATGGCCAGTTGCGGTTCCAGCAAGGCCATTTGCAGGATTTCATTACGTTTTTTCTCTCCGCCGGAGAAACCTTCATTCACACTGCGGTGTAAAAACTGTTCATCCATTTTAACCAACGCCATTTTGCTGCGGACCAGCGTCAGGAAATCGATGGCATCAAGATCTTCCAACCCCTGATGTTTACGAATGGCATTTAATGCTGCTTTAAGCAGATAGATATTGCTGACGCCAGGAATTTCTACCGGATACTGAAAAGCCAGAAACACGCCGCGTCTGGCACGCTCTTCAGGTTCTAATTCCAGCAGGTTTTCACCTTTATAGATGACTTCCCCTTTCGTGATCTCATAGCCTTCACGACCGGTTAAAACATTGGACAGCGTACTTTTACCAGCTCCATTGGGACCCATGATGGCATGGACTTCGCCAGCATTAACCGTCAAATTAATACCACGCAGAATCTCTTTGCCCTCAATTGATGCGTGTAAATTTTTTATTTCCAACATTTTCATAATTATTCTCTATTCATTTTTTATAGGTTAAGCGGCCTGACCCGCCCAACATGTAGTTATGTAAGTGAACGCTGTTTAACCAACTGAGCCTTCCAACGACAAGCCAAGCAGGTTCTGAGCTTCAACCGCAAATTCCATCGGCAGCTCACGAATAACCTGTTTACAGAATCCGTTGACAATCATTGATACAGAATCTTCGACATCGAGACCACGCTGTTTGCAATAGAACAACTGGTCTTCACTGATTTTCGAGGTAGAGGCTTCGTGCTCAACCTGAGCAGTCGGGTTTTTCACTTCAATATATGGGAAGGTATGCGCGGCACACTTATCGCCCATTAGTAACGAATCACACTCAGTGTAGTTACGGGCATTCTCGGCATTGGGTCCGATGCGAACCAGACCTCGGTAGGCATTGGATGAACGACCGGCTGATATCCCTTTAGAGATAATAGTCGAGCTGGTGTTTTTACCCAGATGGATCATCTTGGTGCCAGTGTCGGCCTGTTGCATATTGTTGGTAACAGCCACTGAGTAAAACTCCCCTACTGAATTATCACCCTGCAAAATCACACTTGGATATTTCCAGGTAATGGCTGAGCCAGTTTCGACCTGAGTCCAGGAGACTTTTGAACTTTCACCACGGCAGGCAGCACGTTTTGTTACAAAGTTATAAATACCGCCCTTGCCATTTTCATCACCGGGATACCAGTTCTGTACAGTGGAATATTTAATTTCTGCACGATCCATTGCCACCAGTTCTACTACCGCCGCATGCAATTGATTTTCATCTCGCATTGGGGCGGTACAACCTTCCAGGTAACTCACATAGGAGTCATCATCAGCAATAATTAATGTCCGTTCAAACTGTCCGGTATTTGCCGCATTGATACGGAAATAAGTGGAGAGTTCCATCGGGCAACGCACACCTTTGGGGATATAGACAAAAGAACCATCAGTAAACACGGCACAGTTTAATGCAGCGTAAAAGTTATCTTTATAAGGAACCACGCTACCCAGATATTTTTTGATCAATTCGGGATGCTCATGAATCGCTTCAGAGATTGGCATAAACAGGATACCCTGCTCGGCCAGTTTATCTTTAAAGGTATTAGACACTGAAACGCTATCAAACACCGCATCAACAGCAACCCCTGCCAAACGCGCCCGTTCGTCTAATGGAACACCTAGCTTTTCATAGGTACGCAACAATTCCGGATCGACTTCATCAAGGCTTTTGGGTCCATCGGTTTTTTTCTTGGGAGCGGAATAATAACTGACCGATTGATAGTCAATTTCCGGATAATGGACGTGTGCCCATTCCGGTGTGTCCATGGTTAACCAGTAGCGGAACGCTTTCAAACGCCATTCCAGCATAAATTCAGGTTCGCCCTTAATCAATGAGATCTGACGTACCACGTCTTCACTCAATCCGGGTGGCAAGCTGTCTGACTCAATATCAGTATAAAAGCCCGCTTTGTATTCTTTCTGTGTGATTGCTTCTAGTTGTTGTGTTTGATCAGTCATGTTGATCACCATCCTGTATTGTAACTGCTTTTGCCCGATAACTGGGCGGGTAAAATTGCACTATTCGCGGCGCTGATAGTGCCGGCGCCAGCATATCAGCCAGTTTGACCTCATCCAGTGCATGAAATACGGCATTATTGATTTGGTTCCAGTTAGTTTGCACGGTACAATGCGTTTCCTGATCACATTGGGAGGCAGTGCTGACACATTCCGTCAATGCAATCGGCCCCTCAATTGCGGTAATAATTTGTGCCACGGAAATAGTGGCTGGATCGCCAGTTAATGTATAGCCACCCTGAGCACCACGTTCAGAGGTCAAGAGCCCACCCGTTGACAGAACTTTTAAAATTTTTCGGACTGTTGGCAAAGGCATATGCACGGCATCTGACAGCATATGCGCGCTATGTTGTTTGCTTCGATGTTCTGCAATGTAGCTCATCAGCACAATGCCGTAATCCGTCAATTTACTCATGCGTAACATTTCACGCCCCTTCTAATTGATACCATTATAGTATCATTTGAACGAATAACCAAGTGTATTACTCGGCTATTCAATCTGAAAGCTGTGAAAAAATATGAGACAATCGCATGGCGAACTTCGTGGCTGATAAGATCTCTAAGTTTAGGGCTTGTTGATCTTTCATCTCCGCCTCTGTTGTGAGCTGAAAAAGTGTCAATCAAGGCAAGAGGATCGTCTTTTGTGAGATACATCCATGTATCTCACCCCATTGGGGGCTTGCGCTCAAAAACGTTCCTGACGTTTTTGTGGTTATTCTAAATAAGCGACGAGCAACGCAGACCGGCGCGCGCCGGCATACAGTCCATCCGTGGACATAAGTGGCGCTTTTTCAGTCACAACCCGAAGGGCTGGGACTATTTTTGCGGCCACCTGCGTTGTCAATCACTTATGTAGGATGGCTACACTGCGTGCTTTCCGCCTTGTTGGACACAAAAATAGTCGCCAGCAGTGGTGGAGATGAAAGATTAACAAGCCCTAGGCCAGCCTATATTTTAATTAAATTTGAGAGTCATAAGACATGAAACTGAAATACCTCGCTTTCCTTCCCGTTTTATTTGGAGCAAATGTAATGGCAGAAAACGCCACCCTCGATACAGAACAACAAAAACTCAGCTATATCTTCGGCATACAAGTCGGTCAACAAATGATGATGGAAGGTGTAGAGCTTGAAATGGATGCATTCAGTGCAGGTGTTGCCGACATGATGGCTGGCCGTCAACCACAAATGGATCAGGCAACTGCACAGGAAATCATTGGTAAATACCAGCAGAAAAAATCACAGGAACTGGCTGCTACAATGAACAAAAAGCAGGCAGAATCTAAAGCTTATATGGAAAAAAATGCTAAAAAAGACGGTGTTGTCACGACGGATAGTGGTCTGCAATACCAAATCATTAAAGAAGGTGATGGCGCAACACCTAAATCCACAGACAAAGTTATCGCTCATTACGAAGGTACATTAATTGATGGGACTGTTTTTGACAGCTCTATCCAACGTGGTGAACCAGCAACCTTCCCGGTGAATGGCGTTATTCAGGGCTGGCAGGAGGTCTTGCAGATGATGAAAGAAGGCGGTAAATGGCGCGTGGTCATCCCTGGCAATCTGGCTTATGGTCCACAAGGTGCCGGTGAAATGATTGGCCCTAACGAAACATTGATTTTTGATATCGAGCTGATTGCGATCACGCAGTGATAATCATTTAATATCAACTAAAGCCGCCCACGGGCGGCTTTTTTTATGCTTGCAATAATTGTTTGAAATAAACCCAGTCAAAATGAGGGCCAGGATCGGTTTTTCGACCAGGCGCAATATGTTGATGCCCCGTAATTCGTTCTTTTGATAATAATGGATAGGCGGCAAACAATGCCCTGCTTACCGTTGCAAGTCGCTGATATTGCGCTTCAGTGAACGCCGTTTCATCACCCCCTTCCAGTTCAACGCCTATCGTAAAATCATTACACCGTTCACGCCCTTCCCAACAGGATACCCCTGCATGCCATGCACGTTTATGAAAAGGCACAAACTGCTGTATTAATCCATCTCGTCTTATCAACAAATGTGATGAAACTTTTAGATGCGCGATCTCTGCAAAATAAGGGTGTGCATTCTGATCGAGCTGATTTAAAAACAGATCGGCAATCCAATCACCGCCAAACTGGCCGGGAGGTAAACTGATATTATGAATAACAATGCCGCTGATATCATTCTCGTCCGGACGGTCATCACAATTAGGTGAGGGTAACATCTCTGCCGCATCCAACCATCCGCTCTGTCTATCAATAATCACTGCTTACTCCAAAATAGGTTTCTGAATAGATTATCAGAGCTTTAACGGTTACCCTATCGGCTGTTTAAATTTAACCTTGAAGACTATGACGATTCAAAACTTTATCCCGGCTAATTTTATTAGCTCTCAAGTCAAGCTCTCCTTGCTGGAAGATATTGGACAGCAGGATCTCACTGCTGATCTTATTCCTACTGATGCAATAGCCAAAGCCAGACTGATCAGTCGTCAGAATGCCGTTTTATGTGGTCGTGACTGGTTTAATGAAGTATTCAATCAGCTGGATCCAGGGATTAAAATCAACTGGTTTTTTGAAGATGCCGATCTGCTACGTGAAAATGCGGTGCTATGTGAACTTTCTGGCAATGCCCGGGCATTATTGAGTGGTGAACGCACGGCTATGAATTTTTTGCAGACATTTTCCGGTACCGCCACTCAGACCAAACTTTATGCTGACATTATCAAAGACTTGCCGGTCAAACTGCTGGATACCCGTAAAACCTTGCCAGGATTAAGACTTGGTCAGAAATATGCTGTGCGTTGTGGGGGCGGAGTTAATCACCGATTTGGGCTATATGATGCCATATTAATTAAAGAGAATCATATCCTTGCTGCTGGCTCAATTGCAGCAGCGGTGGCTCAAGCCAAAGCTTTACACCCAAACGTCTCAATTGAAGTTGAAGTAGAGTCAATGGATGAACTTGAGCAAAGCCTTAAAACAGCCGTTGATATCGTGCTACTGGATAACTTTTCGTTGGAGATGTTACGCAAGGCGGTTGCAATTACTCAGGGCAAAGTTGCTCTTGAGGCTTCGGGAGGTGTGAATATGGATACATTACGAAGTATTGCTGAGACGGGGGTAAACCGAATTTCTGTAGGCCATTTGACCAAAGATTTACAGGCTGTTGACTTATCGATGCGATTTATTGATTTATAAAAAAGAAAGGCCGCAAGTAGCGGCCTTTCTATTAGCTAAACGATTGGATTACATTGTAATTTTAAAACCAATCCAGCCAGCTCTAGGTGCACCTGCACCCACAAAGCGTGGATCTTCTAATGTCAGACCCGGAGCTTCATCCGGTTCACCATATAAACCAAAGCTTTCGTACTCACTGTCAAACAGGTTGTCGACTTTGGCAAAGAACTGAACATTTTTATTCAGCTTGTAACGACCGTGAAGATTAACCAATCCATAGCCACTGATTTTCTTGTCTTCATTCGCTTCATCGCCACGGTAATATTGGCTAGAGTGATATGAAGCTGTCGCACCTAGAGATAATTTCGGTGTAAAGGCATAATCAACACCGATCTTGATATTATGCTCAGGAATACTTGGCAGACGGTCGCCTTTACTAACGCTATAAATATCGCCGTTACGGTAATAATCAAAATTATCCTCGAAAGTCGCACGAACATAACTGTAGTTAGTAAACCATGTCAGTTGTTGATATTTACCATTCAAACCTAATTCAAGACCGGCACGCGCTGTTTTGTCAATATTTCTGAAGTTACCCAAACCTAAACGAGCGCTTTCGTCCTCAGATACTTCTTCATCTTCTGAAAAGAACAATAAATCATCTTTTAACTGGGTGTAATAAATATTGCTGTACCAGTTAAACATCTCTTGTTGACCACGCAGACCAGCTTCCAATGTTTTAGCGACAACATCATCCAACGGAGGATCTGCCAGGAAAGCATTAGGATATGCACAAGGAGATGTCGGCTCAGCACAAGTCAGTTCAGATGCGGTCGGAGCACGGTTAGATTCGCTGTAATTACCATAAACTGTCACATTATCTTGCAAGGCATAGGTCAATCCAACTGTTGGGTTGAAACGTTTGAATACATGTTTGTTACCAGCATCATTCAGTGGCTGGACACCACCTTCACTGGTACCCGAAATATCAATCTGAATCCAGTTATAACGACCACCTAATGTTAAATCCAAACGCTCAGTTAATGAATGTGTATTGGTGAAAAACAGACTGAATGTATCCGTTTCAATATCACCATCAACCACTGTTTCATCTATAATAAGGCCTGTACCGTCAGTTCCACGAGTATCAGTAAACTGTGCAATTTCGGATTGTGATGAATGTTTGACATCAGAAGTATCGTAGGAAGCACCTACAATAAGTTGGTTTTCACGGTCAAATAAATCATTTAAAAATGTTGATTGCAGACCAAAACCATAACTATCTTGTTGGGTTTTACTAGTATTGTTTAACGCGACAAAATCGCCATCCGCAAAACCAAGTCCAGCAGCTCCACCTATAACATCTTCTAAGAATTCAGCTTGATTTATAATTCCATCTTCATATTCTTCAATGTCATCTTCTTCAGCTAAAACTAAATTACCGCCATCGTCATACGCTAATAATTCCGAACCATCACCATTAAAGGTACTGCGATCACTGCGGCGATAATAGGTGTTAGCAGACAACATGACATTGTCATTTACCCAATGTGAACCGTTCAAAGTGAACATACGCAATTCATTTTGTGTGTTATCCGGATGGGTGAACACAGCTTCCCGATCTTCAGCAACCAGCTCAATAGGTGATGCACCATTTCCGTTCAGGTCACTGTCAACAGCTGTAATACCAAAATCCAGGCTGCTGGTTTCATTACGATAGCTCAAGTTGGAAAAGAACTGTTCAACCCTGGAAGGTGAAAAATCACGCCAGCCATCTTCTTTGGTAATGGAACCAGTCACAAAATAACCAAAATTGCCGTCATTGCCACCCGTTTCAACTGTGCCCGAATCACGACCAAATGAACCGGTGTAAGCTTCCAGACTATGACCAGGGTGGGTAAAACCATTTTTCGTTTGAATCGATAAAGCGCCACCCAGCGTATTGAGACCAAACAGCGGATTTGATCCTGACATCATATTCATGCTGGCTATAGCCGACTTAGGCAATAATTCGAAGTTAACCACATCGCCGAAAGGTTCATTAACTCGAACGCCATCCTGATAAACCGATATTCCTTGAGAATTACCGACAAGAGGAGAAGCAGTAAAACCACGGAATTTCAAATCCGGTTGGAAAGGATTATTTTGTGCAGCATTGAGGCTTACGTTACCCATCGTCTGATTCATAAAATCAGAAATATCCAAGCTTTGGTTACGCTCAATATCTTCGTCAGTTGCAGTTTGAACATGACTTGGAATTTTATCCGCCTCCAGTCCTACACCATGTAATGGTGTAAGACTGATGACTTCGATATTTTCAAGTTGAAGATCCGGTTCAGCAGCAAAACTGAGTCCCGGGGTCAATACACTAGCTAATAACGCAGGCAGGACGCCGCGTCGGAATGGAATCGCCATCTTAATCTCCCAGATTTAATATTTGTATTAATTTTTTTATATCGCTTTCTATGAAGCTTACGGCGATGCTAGCATGACGTTTCACACATAGAATTAGGAAAAATTCCTAAAACAATACGGGAAGATTAATCTGTTGATTTTATTAGGAAAACCAGGATAGTTGATTATGCAATTGTACAACTTCACCAATAATTAGTAGCGTTGGTGCGACAGGTTGTTGTTTTTTTGCCAATTCAGGAAGCTCGGCAATAGTACTTGTCCACACCTTTTGATTCTCTGTTGTTCCTTGCTGAACCAGTGCCGCTGGCATATCTGCTCTCATGCCGTGTTGTTGTAGCTTCTGGCTAAGTATATCAAGGCCTGCGAGGCCCATATAAACTACGACTGTCTGCCGGGGCTGCACTAACGCCTGCCAATTCAAATCCAGCTCACCTTCTTTTAACTGACCTGTTACAAACACACAACTTTGTGAATAATCACGATGTGTTAATGGAATACCTGAGTAGCAAGCAACACCGGAAGCCGCTGTAATTCCCGGTACGACCTGAAAGGGAATTTTCTGTTCAGCCAGCGTGGCAATTTCCTCACCACCACGACCAAAGATAAACGGATCACCGCCTTTCAAACGTAAAACACGTTTGCCAGCCTGAGCGTGTTCCAGTAATAACAGATTTATTTCATCCTGACGCTTGCTGTGCCATGCCCGCTGTTTTCCGACATAAATCATTTCTGCTTCTTTACGCACTAATGCCAGCACTTCCTTACTGACCAAACGATCATAGAAAACCACATCGGCCTGTTGCATCAAACGCAAGGCTTTAAAGGTTAATAGATCGGGATCACCGGGACCGGCCCCCACCAGATAAACCTCACCTTGTTGCAAAGCATTGTCAGCAGTATCTTCAATTAAGGTTTCAAGCGTTTTAATCGCCAATTCATCCCGACCGGCCAACACATGATCGGATACCGGGCCTTGTAAAACCGACTCCCAGAAACGACGACGCTGTTTAATATGGCCGAACTTTGCCTTTACCCTTTCACGATATTCACCCACCAGTAAACCCAATTTACTATAAGCCGGTGGAATCAGTGTTTCCAGTCGTGCGCGTAATTGTCTGGCAAGAATAGGTGACTGACCTCCACTGGATATTGCCACCACAATGGGCGAACGATCCAGTACCGAAGGCAGAATAAAGTCACACATTTCGGGTTGATCAGCCACATTGGTGAGAATATTTCTGGCTTTGGCTGCCTGATAGACTTCAAGATTAACTTTTTCATCATTGGTCGCTGCGATCACTAGTGTTTGCTGATTAAGATAGCTTGAATCAAATCTATCATTGATCCAGTGCAGTCTGCTTTCATAGTCAGAATTTTCCAGTAATTGGCGCGACATCTCAGCAATCTCGGGGGCAACAATGGTCACTGATGCCTGAGCTTTCAATAGTAATGCTGCTTTACGAGCTGCAATTTCGCCACCACCCACCACCAGACACTGGCGTTGTTTTAAATCTATAAATATCGGTAAATAATCCATCTAACTTCTATTGTGTTAAAGGTAATTCCACGGCCTGCAAAATATAACCATCGGTTAAATTTTGAACAATCGCCACCAGTTTCAGTTTGTCCTGCTGCCATTCAGGTGACAATTTCACTTGATGTTCAATAAAGGTTTCACCAGAATCATCAAGCTCAAACGGACCCAACCATCGACGAACCAGGTTTTGATGATTAAAGGTCTGTCCGGCATTGTCTCCTCCAAGGACAAGACTGCTGACATCATCCTCAGTAATAGCAAGATACAGTTTGCTGTGTTGACGATTTTCCTCACCAGTTACCTGGCTTCGGCTATCAATCATCAACTGATCATTAATCAGATAAACTCTTAAACGAATCTGCGCTTGAGCATCAAATTCATTGAGAAAACTTACTGCTTCAGCGAAATTCGCCCGCCAATTTGGCAGCGACTCACCACTTAATACAAATTCCGGAGTGTAAATCGTCTGATATCGGTTCAACCGGGCCAATTGTTTCTGTCGTTCGGAAAATACCGGCTTGGCAAATGCATCCACCCAGCCTTTCTTATCATTCAGATAATCAACATGAAAACCTAACACAATATAATCAAGCTCTGCCTGCTGCTGTTGATATAACCAGCGTTCCGCAGGAGGGCAAAGCCCACAGCCTTCTGAAGTAAATAATTCCAGTACGGCAGTATGTTTATCGCCACTTGACGTCTGCCAACGGTCTACTGCCTGAACAGTAAAAGGGATATAGCATAAAACCAGCAACAACATCTTAATCATGGAGTGATTCATATCAGCCTCCTTCAGAGATCACTGAATCCTATTCACTAGGTGACACTGTGGAAATTTTCTGCGACATATCTTGAATTTCAGCCAGTTCTCGCAAAACAGCCGTTGCATAACTGCCCGGCCCCAATTCAAACTCTAACAGTAAACTGGTTTGGTTGATAAATTGCCATTTAAGATTCTGTGGAAATAATCTCAGTGCACGACGTTCCTGCGATAAACCAATTTTCTCCAACTGCTGCTGCCAATCCAGCCAATCTGTTAATACGCTCTGTTCCAGAGCCAGCGTATCATTCTTACTGATAGCCTCCCCCTTACCCCAGAGTGGCCCGGTCGGATGGATGTCCATTTCGTTAATCCGCTTTTCAAGTACTTGATCTTTGGTTTCAGCGACAAAATAACTGGCGCGGGTACCGGCCAGTAGCATCACATCCCCCGCCAACATTTGATTCCAGTTATGTTGTCGGATTCTTTCGGCCAGCACCAGATTAAATAGCCAGGAACGCGCTGCTGAAATAATAATACTGCGTTGATTACGCTTTTTTGGCTCTGTTCCTTCTGTGAACCATTGCTCTGCTTTTTTCAGATTATTACCGTGATGACCGAAACGTTGTTCGGCGAAATAATTAGGTACTCCCTGCTCCGCAATTAATTGCAGATTCTGCTCCCAGATACTCGGGTCACCGACAATGTCGGTTAATCGCAAACGGAAACGGTTTCCGGCAAGTGCCCCACGTTTTAATTTTTTGCTGTGACGAACCGCTTTAAGAATTTTAATTTGTTCATTTTCAAATGCCAGCCAATCCGGTTCCGGCAAACCCTGTAAATTTACACTGAACCATTGGGATGTAACTGCATGACGATCCTTAAGTCCGGCGTATCCGACAGCAACAGGCGACACACCGGCAAAACGGGCAATTTCCTGGGCCAACCAGTCAGTGTTGGTATCGGTTTTCTGCACATATAACCAGACATGCGACCCTTCGCCCTCCGGCGAAAATGGCAGATGTTCCTCCACTTCAAAATAAACCGCTTTTTCACGTAGCTTGGCACTACAGCCTGAAGCAGTGTCAGAATGGCGTGGCAGGGATAAATAATCGAAATGTTTCAAACAGATTCAACCTTTTGGATAAGCGCCACAGCATGAGCCGCTATGCCCTCCTGGCGGCCGACAAATCCCAGTTTTTCAGTGGTTGTCGCTTTGATATTAATTGCCGAGGACTCAATATGCAGGTCTGTGGCCAGCAATTCTCGCATTTGCGGGATATACGGCGCCAGTTTAGGAACTTGTGCTACCACTGTAGAATCGACATTGCTTACATGCCAGCCAGCCGCCGCTAAATCGTCATATACACGGCGTAACAGTACCCGACTATCAATTCCCGCAAAAGCCATATCATCATCAGGAAAATGGTGACCAATATCCCACCAGCCTGCAGCGCCGAGCAAAGCATCACATATTGCATGAATCAACACATCCCCATCGGAGTGAGCCTCAAGTCCATGTGTATGAGGAATATTTACGCCACCAATAATTAACGAACCGTTTTCAGCAAACCGATGAACATCATAACCATGGCCTATTCTCACGCAGCTTCTCCATTATTCTGTTGTTGTAAAAATAGCGCTGCTAATGCCAGATCCTGTGGCAGAGTAATTTTGATATTGTCAGCATGCCCGGCAACCATTTTGGGTACTAAGCCCATAAACTCCATTGCACTGGCCTCATCAGTAACATTGATATTACATTGTTTCGCTTGAGTTAATGCCTCAGCCAGGCCTCTCAAGCGAAACATCTGAGGTGTGGATGCCCGCCATAATCCAGTTCGATCGACTGTTGCTTCGATGGTGTTATCTGCGTTCACACGTTTGATCGTCTCACTGAGCGGCACACCTAAAATACCGCCCACCGGATCATCGCTTAATTGCTGCAACATGGAATCAATATCACTGTGACGAATGCAGGGACGTGCGGCATCATGCACCAATACCCAGGGATCCCGCTGAGTAAGATTTTTTAGAAACTCTAACGCATTGCTCACTGAATCCGCCCGATGCTCCCCACCAAGTGTTGTATGGATTGGCCAGTGTGATGGCAGATTCAGCGATGGCCAGTAGGGATCATTGGCTGAAAGCGCGACAACGACCCCTTCGATTAAAGGATGACTGATAAGCCGTTGCAGACTATGAACAATAACCGGTTGATTATTCAGTATTAGATACTGCTTAGGGCGATCGGCCTGCATTCTGCTGCCGATCCCTGCCGCAGGCACCACCGCCCAGACTTTATTGTTCATCTTCAGGAAGTTCGATTATGTGAAAAAAGGTTTCTTCTGGCTTAACCATACCCAGTTCACTGCGAGCACGCTCTTCCAATGCATCCAAACCGCTTTTAAGATCAGCAACTTCTGCCGCCAGTACCTGATTACGCTCTTCAAGTTTTGCATTATCAATACGTTGTTTTTCAACTGTGTGATGAAGTCTTAACAAAGCGGGTAAACCATCATGACTCAACCACAATCTGTATTGCAGCATGACAAAAATTAACGTCAGCACAATCAGTACTGTTTTCATACGTCAAACTTCACTGACAGGCGAAAGCCCGCAACCCCGGATAAATTGCTGTAGCACCAAGCTCAGCTTCAATACGCAGCAACTGATTATATTTTGCTACCCGGTCTGAACGCGACATCGAGCCAGTCTTGATTTGGCCACATTGGGTACCCACCGCCAAATCGGCAATAAAGGTATCTTCCGTCTCGCCACTGCGATGAGAAGCAATAGATTTGTAACCTGCTTCGGCGGCCATATTCATCGCATGCAGTGTTTCACTCAACGTACCGATTTGATTCAGCTTAATCAAAATCGCATTGGCCACCTTGGCGTCAATACCCTTCTGCAGAATCGCACTGTTGGTCACAAATAAATCATCACCCACTAATTGAATACGATCGCCTACTCGATCGGTCAGCAATTTCCATCCATCCCAGTCGTTTTCATCCATGCCATCTTCGATACTGATGATTGGATACTTATTGCACCAGGTTTCCAGCAGTTCCGTTAATTCAGCCGCAGTAAGACTGCGCTTTTCGGATTCCAGACGATACATACCGTCTTTATAAAACTCGGAACTGGCGACATCCAGCGCGATCATGACATCACGGCCCGGTTCATAGCCGGCCTGCTTGATGGCTTGCATAATCAGTTCCATAGCCGCTTCATTTGACGCCAGATCGGGGGCAAATCCCCCTTCGTCGCCCACTGCGGTATTAAGTCCTTGGGCTAATAAAACTGCTTTTAACTGATGAAATACTTCTGCTCCGGCACGAACGGCTTCTTTGAAGCTTTTGGCACCGACCGGCACAATCATGAATTCCTGGAAATCAACACTGTTATCAGCGTGTGATCCACCATTTATAATGTTCATCATCGGTACCGGCAAGGTCACCGCCTTATCTCCACCAAGATAGCGATATAAAGGCAACCCCTGTTCATCCGCACCGGCAACTGCCGCCGCCATGGAAACCGCCAGAATTGCGTTGGCGCCCAGACGTTGTTTATTATCAGTACCATCACAGGCAATGAGTTTTTCATCCAGGCTGGATTGATCGAGGCAATCCATTCCAACAACGGCCGCACGTAACTCAGTATTGATGGCTTCAACAGCTTTGGTCACGCCTTTGCCCAAATAACGTGACTTATCACCATCACGTAACTCAATCGCTTCACGTTCGCCAGTTGAAGCACCTGAAGGTACAGCTGCTCTTCCTATGGCGCCACTGGCAAGAATAACGTCAGCTTCGACCGTAGGATTACCACGAGAATCAATGATCTCACGGCCACGAACATCTATAATTTTACTCATAATTGTCTCCATCTAAAATTGAAGTCGCCAGATAATCACCCTGTTCTGGCATGCCACCTGTTACAGGTAAGCGTCTTCAATAAAGTCTTGTTGTTTAACTGTTTTATCGATAGCAATCAGCGTTTCCAGTAAAGCCTGCATTTTATGCAGTGGCCAGGAATTCGGTCCATCACTCAGGGCTTTTTCAGGATCCGGATGCGTTTCCATGAACAAGCCAGCAATGCCAGCCGCTACTGCAGAACGTGCCAGCACAGGTACAAACTGTCTCTGGCCACCGCTTTTGCCACCCTGCCCACCGGGTTGCTGCACCGAGTGGGTGGCATCAAATACTACCGGGCAATCCATATGACGCATGGTCGGTAAACCACGCATATCTGAAATCAACGTGTTATAACCAAATGAGGTACCACGTTCACATAACATGATCTGCTGGTTACCCGTTGATTTGGCTTTATCAGCGACATGCTGCATATCCCATGGCGCCAGAAACTGGCCTTTTTTAATGTTTACCGGTAAGCCCTGGCTGGCAACATTAATAATAAAATTGGTCTGTCGACACAAGAAAGCCGGGGTTTGCAGCACATCGACCACACTGGCAACTTCTGCCAGCGGGGTGTCTTCATGAACGTCTGTCAGAATAGGCAAGCCGAATTCTTTTTTAACCTTTTCCAGAATTGCCATACCTGCCTCAAGACCGGGACCACGATAGGTATTGGTTGAAGTACGATTGGCTTTATCGAATGAGGATTTGTAGATAAATGGGATACCCAGTTTGTCTGTCATCTCTTTTAACTGACCAGCCACATCCATCGTCATTTGTTCACTTTCGATGACACAGGTGCCGGCAATCAAAAATAACGGCTGTTTACCGCCAACTTCATGACCACATAATTGCATTACTGCTGTCCTCGTTTTTTATGATTCGACACCGCAGCATTGATAAAGCCTTCAAATAATCGATGTCCGTGTCTTGGGGTGGAAGTAAATTCCGGATGAAACTGACAGGCTACAAACCAAGGGTGTCCAGGTATTTCAACCATTTCGGCAAGCGAGTTATCTTTTGACATGCCGGAAAACAACATTCCAGCTGCCTCCAGTTTTTGTTTGTAGTTATTGTTGAACTCATAACGATGACGATGGCGTTCAACGATTTCATCGGTGCCGTAAATCTGCTGTGCCAATGAACCAGGTTTCAGTACACAAGGATAACCACCCAAACGCATGGTGCCACCCAGATCTGAATCATGATCACGCTGTTCTACACTGCCATCCTCTTTCTGCCATTCCGTAATCAGACCTATCACTGGATCTGGCGTATTCGGTTCAAACTCGGTACTGAAAGCCTGTGTCAGTCCTGCTTTATGACGAGCATATTCAATGACGGCTACCTGCATACCCAGACAGATTCCCAGATACGGGATATTGTTTTCGCGGGCAAACTGGGCGGTTGAAATCATCCCTTCAACACCACGTTTGCCAAAACCGCCAGGCACCAGAATGGCATCCATATCGGCAATACTGTTGGTGCCATTTTTCTCGATCATTTCAGAATCGACATAATGCACATTGACCTTGGTACGGGTATGAATACCAGCATGAACCAAGGCTTCGGAAAGGGATTTATAGGCTTCGGTCAACTCCATGTATTTGCCGACCATAGCGATATTGACTTCGCCCTGCGGGTTGGAGAGATTTTCATAAACCTGCTGCCACTGACTCAGATCGGCCGGTTTAGCGTCAAGTCCCAGTTGTTTCACCACAATGTCATCAAGACCTTGTTTGTGTAACTCCATTGGTATCTTGTAAATGCTGTCCACATCAATACAAGTGATAACCGATTTTTCAGGAACGTTGGTGAACAATGAAATCTTGCGGCGTTCGGATTCCGGTAAAGGACGATCCATACGGCAAAGCAAAACATCTGGTTGAATACCGATAGTGCGCAGTTCTTTTACTGAATGCTGAGTGGGTTTGGTTTTGATTTCACCGGCAGAAGCAATATAGGGCACCAATGTCAGATGAATAAACAAGGCACGATCACGGCCTAATTCAGTGGCCATCTGACGAATGGTTTCCAAAAACGGTAATGACTCAATATCGCCGACCGTACCACCGATTTCCACCAGTGCAACATCGGCATCGCCAGCGCCTTCATAAACACAGCGTTTGATTTCATCGGTAATATGCGGAATGACCTGCACCGTATTGCCAAGATACTCTCCCCGGCGTTCTTTACGGATAACGTTTTCATAGATTTGGCCAGTCGTATGGTTATTGCGGCTGGTCATATTGGCATCAATAAATCGCTCGTAGTGACCTAAATCCAGATCGGTTTCAGCACCATCATCCGTTACAAACACCTCACCATGTTGCAGAGGGCTCATTGTTCCGGGATCAACGTTGATGTAGGGATCGAGTTTAATCATTGTGACCTTCAGGCCACGAGCTTCTAGAATCGCTGCCAGTGAAGCCGCCGCGATTCCCTTACCGAGAGACGACACAACACCACCAGTGACAAATATAAATTTAGTCATATTATGGAGAGTTTTTGCAATAGCGGTGCAGCCAGAATAGCCACACTCAAAAATATCGTCATAAAGTATCAGAATTGCCCGAGTCGCTCAATCAAAATATCCCCATCAAGTCTGCTCAATCACTGGTAACCAGCCAGTTTCGTCGGATAACGGCTTTGCTGTTTCTGCACAGGCATAGCCGACAATTGCGACTAATTGCTGGCTGGCAAACAACAACGGAATTGAATCGCGTTGCCAAACCGGGATTTGCCATTCCTGGAACAACTTTTTTAATGACTGATGATGGGACTTGCCGGATAACTGAATTTTCTCTCCACCCTGACGAAACGTTAGTGCTAAACCAGAGCGAAACAGTTCGGCACGAATCCCTTTTCCCTTTAAAGCCTTCCAAACTATCTTACGCTCAGCATCCAACAATATGGGCTGCTGATCGTAAATCAGGTTAACGGATAAAACAGTTAAAGGATGTTGCGTTAACGTACTGATATAAAGGATGTTCTGGTAACGCCTGGCAATGTATTGGCTCCAACTGACCTGAGGCTGCCCATCTACTGCTGCTTGACAGACCTCCGTTAAAATCCGTTGCAAATTTATGCGTGACGGCAGCACCATATTTAACTGTTTTATAAAAAATCGCAGCACATTGCGTTGCCTTGGCGCGCTCAACATATGCAATTTGGTAATGTTTAAACTGCCATCAATGACATCAGCTTCGACAGAATTTAAATCTTCTTGCGCTATCTCATCCAACAGAATCTGGCTTTCCTGCAGGTTATTGGCAGAACGTGCCAGATTGCGGTTTAAGGCAGGCCAACGCTGTTGTAACAATGGCCAGATTTGATGACGTAGGAAGTTACGGTTTATCTGGGTATTTTGATTGCTGGGATCTTCAATCCACTGCAACTGATGTGTTGTTGCATATTCTAATAAAGCTTCTCGGGAAATAGTCAGCAATGGCCGGACAATCTGCAGATTCTGCCATTGAGAAATTGCTTTCATCGCTCCTAATCCACGATTGCCAGCCCCTCGCAGTAATTGCAGCATCAAGGTTTCAGACTGATCTTGCAAATGTTGTCCAGTTAGCAAAACACCATCATCGTTAATCAGTTGATCAATAGCTTGATAACGCGCGGTGCGTGCGGCTGATTCAAGACCTGACTGATTAATATCCGTCACCATCACTTTCAGGCAGTGAAATGGCATGTGTAATGAAGCAGCAACCTGTCGGCAGTGTTCTGCCCAATGGGCAGATTGAGATTGCAGCTGATGGTCGACATGCACAATCTGAATTTTTTGTGGAAATTGCTCTCGATGGGTCGCGAGAAAATGCAGCAGCACATGAGAGTCCATGCCACCGCTGTAGGCCACCCATAAAGTAGAAGATCCGCAATATTTGCGGATCTTCTGAATAACTAATTCTGTGTCAAAAGACACTTTTATAAACCAGGGCCTGTTTATCCTTCAAAGGCACCATAATCAAGCAAACGCTTTTGACGACGTTTAACCAGTTCATCTACTGGCATCGCCTGTAACTGCTTAATTTTAGTGTTGATGGCTGTTTTCATGTTTGCCATCAGTGCTTCAGGATCACGATGCGCACCACCCAGGGGTTCTTTGACAATTTCATCTATCAAACCCAGGGATTTCAGACGATCTGACGTCACACCTAGCGTTGCGGCAGCATCAGAAGCTTTTTCAGCGCTCTTCCAGAGAATGGAGGCACAGCCTTCCGGTGAAATAACTGAATAAATACTGTATTGAAGCATCATCAAATGATCAGCAACACCAATTGCCAGTGCACCACCTGAGCCACCCTCACCGATAACGGTGCTGATAATGGGAGTTTTTAATTTAGCCATTTCAAACAGATTCCGAGCAATGGCTTCACTCTGACCGCGCTCTTCAGCACCGATACCGGGATAAGCACCTGGCGTATCAATGAAGGTCAATACTGGCATGCCAAAGCGTTCGGCCAATTTCATCACACGTAACGCTTTACGATAGCCTTCAGGGCGTGGCATACCGAAATTACGTGCAACTTTCTCTTTAGTATCACGGCCTTTCTGATGACCAATAACAATCACCGGCTGACCGTTGAAACGGCCCATTCCGGTAATTAATGCCTGGTCATCGGCGTAGGCGCGATCACCATGCAATTCTTCGAAGTCTGTGATCAGATGTTTGATGTAATCGAACGTATAAGGTCGCTGTGGATGGCGCGCCATTTGGGTGACTTGCCATGGCGTTAATCCGGAAAAAATCGAGCGCGTCAGCGATTCACTTTTTTCCTTAAGCTTCTGAATTTCTTCGGTTATATTCAGATCGCTGTCATTGCTCATGTAGCGAAGTTCGTCGATTTTGGCTTCCAGCTCGGCAATAGGCTGCTCGTAGTCAAGGAAATTCAACTGCATTACAAAATTACCTTCGAATCAAAATAGTTCGATTATACACGCACTAGGGCTTGTTGATCTTTCATATCCACCACTGGGCGTTGCTCGTCGTTTATTTAGAAAGATTACAAAAATGCCGGGAGCATGTTTGAGCGTAAGCCACGAAGAGGTGAGATACATGAATGTATCTCACAAACCGCAGTCCTAGCGCCTTGATTGGTGGACTTTCAGTCACAACAGAGGCGGCTATGAAAGATCAGCAAGCCCTATATTTACGCTTAGCTGAGGATTAATTCGTCTTCTGCATCGCTGTCATCATGAGATGCTCCCATGCGTATTTCCAGACTGAGGTCATTGCGTGAATCGGCATTGCGCAATGCATCTTCCTGAGAAATCTTGCCTTCCCGATACAATGTCAACAAGGCCTGGTCAAAGGTAATCGTCCCCGGTTCACTACTTTCTTTCATCGCATCTTTGATCGCACCGATCTGACCTTTATTAATCAATTCTGCGATATATGGCGAGCTGAGCATGACTTCAACCGCCGGTACCAGATTGCCATCCTGCACTGAAGGTAATAAACGCTGCGAGATGATGGCACGCAAATTCAGTGACAGATCCATCAGGATCTGACGATGCATCATTTCCGGGAAAAAGTTAATGATCCGGTCCAGTGCCTGATTCGCATTATTGGCATGCAACGTGGCTAAACACAGGTGACCGGTTTCAGAGTAATTAATGGCATGTTTCATGGTATCCATATCGCGGATCTCACCAATCAAAATGACATCTGGCGCTTCACGCAGGGCATTTTTCAATGCATTCTCATAAGACAGGGTGTCAATACCAACTTCGCGTTGCTGCACAATTGATCGTTGATGGGAATGCACAAATTCCAGCGGATCCTCAATGGTCAGAATATGTGATCCGGAATTACGATTCCGATGACCAATCATTGCGGCCAACGTAGTGGATTTACCGCTGCCGGTGGCACCGACAACCAGAATCAAACCACGTTTTTCCATCACCACATTACCCAGTACAGGTGGCAAACTCATTTCTTCAAAATTAGGAATATGGGTACGGATATAGCGAATGACCATGGAGACTTCGCCACGCTGCCGGAAGATATTGACCCGGAACCGGCCAACGCCGTGGACTGGAACCGCAAAATTCATTTCCAGATTTTGTTCAAATTCAGCTATCTGTTGCTGATCCATTAATGAGTAGGCGAGGTCTTTCACTTCACCTGTCAGCATTTTTTTACTGCCAACGGGGCGAATCACCCCTTGAATTTTGACTTGCGGTTCGGTCGCAGTACAAAAAAACAAATCTGAGGCTTCCTTATCAGCCATCAGTTTCAGGTAAGGCATCATTTCCACGTCAGCAATCCTTAGAGTAAACGTTTGAGTTGCATTAATCGTACACGATTGACATCAGCCAACAAAGCGGATTAAGTTGCTTAATAGCGCACCGTCACAGTTTCACTAATTGGTAAATCCGCCAACTCTTTCAACAGGGTATCCGATGGGGTGATTTGCCAGTCGTGCCCCAGTCGGATCACTACTTCAGCATCCCGATTAAGGTACTTGAGTTCCACTGGGATAACACCACCACAAAAGGGGGACATCACGGCTTGCATCTGCGAGATCCATTGTGCGTCCTCACCTTGCTGCTTCACCGTCAATTGCACTGACTTACCAAATAATTCACGGGCTTTCTGTAAATCATAAACCGACTCTGCCGTGCCAGCGAGACCACCGCTGAAATTATCCTGACCAATCTTGCCTTGAATCACCACCAATTTATCCGGCTGTATAACACTTTGATATTGCTCATAGACATCGCCAAAAACCCGCACTTCAAGGCGGGCTGTTTGATCATCCAGCGTAATAAACGCCATACGGCTGCCATTTTTGGATTTCATCGTACGAATTGCCACGATCAAACCCGCAGTCAGTAATGGAATTTCATTTCGTTGATAGCCTTTGGATTCAGGCGCATCCAGTTCACTGATTTTTTTTGGAATAAATTGGGCCAGCTCGGCAGCATAGCGATCGATCGGATGCCCGCTTAAATATAACCCCAGGGTTTCCTTTTCAGCACGTAATAACTGTTCTTCCTGCCATTCAGGCACATCTTCCAGCAAATCGGTTTGCGGTTGATCAGCATGGGATGGTTCTGCCAGGCCAAACAAATCATTCTGCCCACTGGCGGCATCACGCCGATGCTGCTCTGCAATCTGCATCGCCCGGCTGAGGCTGGATTCCAGACTGGCACGATGTCCACCAAGTGAATCAAATGCGCCGGCTTTAACCAGCGACTCCATCACCCGGCGGTTAATTTTTTTCAGCTCTACTCGCCGGCAAAAATCAAATAATGAGGTAAATGCTTCACCCTGCTCGCGTTCTGAAACGATACCGGCCAGGGCTGATTCACCTACGCCTTTGATGGCGCCCATGCCATAACGGATAGTGGTTTCATTTTCTACGGTAAACTGGATTTTGCTGAAATTAACATCCGGCAGTAATACCGTCAGATTCATATCCCGACATTCATCAATCAGGCCGACAACTTTATCGGTATTGTCCATATCCGCTGATAATACTGCCGCCATAAAGGCTGCTGGATAATGGGCTTTCAGCCATGCAGTCTGATAGGCAACTAACGCATAGGCAGCTGAATGCGATTTGTTAAAACCGTACTCAGCAAACTTTTCCATTAAATCGAAAATGGGTCCTGCAGTGTTTTCCTCAATGCCTCGATTTTTAGCACCTTCCAGGAAAATCTGTCGTTGCTTGGCCATTTCCTCGGGCTTTTTCTTACCCATCGCCCGGCGCAGCATATCAGCTTCACCCAGACTATAGCCCGCCAGAACCTGGGCAATCTGCATTACCTGTTCCTGATAGACGATGACACCATAGGTGGGTTTCAGCACAGGTTCGAGATCAGGATGCGGGTAATCGACTTTGGCACGGCCATGTTTTCGATTAACAAAGTCATCGACCATGCCCGATTGCAATGGACCGGGACGGAACAACGCCACTAAAGCGATAATATCTTCAAAATTATCCGGTTGCAGTCGCTTGATAAGTTCTTTCATACCTCGCGATTCCAACTGGAATACCGCAGTGGTTTCACAACGTTTTAATAAGTCGTAACTGGGCTTGTCATCCAGTGGCAGAATGGCGATATTAATCTTGTCCGCTTCGTCAGCTGGCAACATCGCTTTAACATTTTTAACCGCCCAATCGATAACGGTCAGGGTTTTCAGACCTAAAAAGTCGAATTTGACCAGACCGACACTTTCAACGTCGTCTTTATCATATTGCGACACCAGCCCGGCGCCATTCTGTTCACAATATAATGGTGTGTAATCAGTCAGTTTTTTTGGTGCGATAACCACACCACCGGCATGTTTACCGACGTTCCGGGTCAGACCTTCCAGCTGCAAGGCCAAATCGATTAGGTTACGAACTTCTTCTTCCCTGTCATAACGCTCTTTAAGCTGCGGCTCCTGTTCCAGGGCTTTGCTCAGCGTCATTTTCAGTTCAAATGGCACCAGTTTGGCCAGCTGATCAACAAAGCCATAGGGATGACCTAAAACACGGCCTACATCGCGTAATACCGCCTTGGCCGCCATGGTACCGAAGGTAATAATCTGCGAAACGTGATCCCGGCCATAATGCCGAGACACATAATCGATAACGCGATCCCGGCCATCCATGCAAAAGTCGACATCAAAGTCAGGTAAAGATACCCGTTCCGGATTCAGGAATCGTTCAAACAGCAAGTCGTACTGCAGCGGATCAATATCGGTAATTTTCAGCGCATAGGCGACCAATGACCCGGCACCGGAGCCCCGTCCCGGACCAACCGGAACCCCATTATTTTTGGCCCAGCGGATAAAGTCGGCAACGATTAAAAAGTAGCCGGGAAAGCCCATTTCATTGATAACGTCGAGTTCAATCTGCAATCGCGACTCATATTCAGCACGTTTTTGTTCTCGCTCAGTCTCATCAGGAAATAATACTGGCAGCCGTTCAGCCAAGCCCTCAAACGATTCTTTGGAGAAAAACTCTGCCAGTGTCATGCCTGCTGGCACCGGGAAATCCGGCAAATAATGTTCGCCCAGTGTTAATTCAACATTACAGCGTTTGGCGATTTCGACCGTGTTGGTGATGGCTTCCGGAATATCGGCAAACAGACGCACCATTTCTTCCGGGCTACGCAGATATTGCTGTTCGGAGTACATTCTTGGGCGACGCGGATCATCGAGCAACCGGCCTTCATTAATGCAGACCTTGGCTTCATGGGCTTCAAATTGATCTGGTGTTAAAAACCGCACATCGTTGGTGGCAACCACTGGCAGATCGAGTTCACTGGCCAGTTGTAATGCCTGTTGAATATAACGTTCTTCATCATCACGGCCAGTACGCACCAGCTCCAGATAAAAACGATTCGGAAACAATTGCATCCAATGTCTTGCGAGTTCCTCTGCTTCTGCTTGTCGATTGCCCAACAGGTCACGGCCTAATAAACCCTCACGCCCGCCACTTAAACAAATCAATCCGTCGGTTTGCCCATCCAGCCATTCGGGTTCCAGCATGGGCACGCCCAGATGCTGCCCTTCGGTATAGGCTTTGGAAATCAATCGTGACAGGTTGTGGTAGCCCTCCATCGTGCTGCACAGCAACACCATCCGCAGGCTTTTTTTACTGTCGTTACTATCTCGTAACCGGATATCGGCGCCCAGAATCGGTTTAACCCCGGCTTGCATTGCTGCGCTGTAAAGTTTGACGGCAGCAAACAGGTTATGTTGATCGGTAATGGCAATTGCAGGCATGCCGGAGGCAGCCGCTGCCTTGACCAGCGGTTTGATACGGACCAGTCCGTCAACCAGAGAATAATCAGTGTGTAAATGCAGGTGTACGAATTGCGAGGTCATTAGACAGTTATTTAATTCAAAGCAAAATGATAACACTGCCGACTGGCGGTGTATGGAGAATCAACCGAAAAAATATCAGGCAAGATCCAGTTGCCGATCAGTATCAGGTGCATAGTTGGCAACGGTATAAACGGCCTGTTTCCATTGCTCGCTGGCCATTAGCGTTTCGCGGTCAATCGGGTGTCGGCCATGCAGTCGCACCAGACGCATATGTCTTAGCGGATCGGCATCACATTTGAGGTTATCCAATACACTTTCAACTTCTGAGGGGTTATTGCAAAGCAGCAACAAGTCACAACCCGCTGCTAAAGCAGCTTCTGCACGAGCAGTACTATCGCCCACAATGGCAGCACCTGCCATACTCAGATCATCACTGATGACTGCACCCTGGAAGCCCATACGCTTACGCAGAATTTCCTGGATCCAATAGGGTGAAAAGCCAGCCGGCAAACTATCGCATTTTTCATAAACAATATGTGCCGGCATGATGCCCGCCAAGGTTTGTGAGCAAAGTTGCCGAAACGGCAGCATATCGGCCTGCCACATATCTTCCAGATGGCGTTTATCGATCGGCAGACCTGAATGCGAGTCGACTTCCACTGCCCCATGACCGGGAAAATGTTTACCAACAGCTGCCATGTAAGCCTGTTTCATGCCGCTGATATAAGCAGCAGCCAGTTTGGTGACCGCTTGGGGATCCCGATGAAATGCACGATCACCAATCACTTCACTGATGCCGTAATCCAGATCCAGAACCGGTGCAAAACTGAAATCCACTCCCACAGCACGTAGCTCTGCCGCCATTAACCAACCGGTTACTTCAGCTTGTTTAAGAGACTGTTGGGGATGTTGCATGTAATGCTGTCCCAGCGTGCCAACAGGTGGAAGACGGCTGAAACCTTCACGAAAACGTTGAACCCGTCCACCTTCATGATCCACAGCAATGATGAGATGTGGTTGACGTATTGCATGGATTTCAGAAGTCAGTGCAGCAATTTGTTCTGGAGAATCATAATTACGGCTAAACAGGATGACACCACCAACCAATGGATGTTGAAGAATTTCTTTTTCTTTCTCACTGATCGTTACGCCGATCAGATCCACCATCAACGGGCCTAATGTCATGTAATTACCTTATTCGTGAATGCAGACTTTCAAACCGGGGTTGACCAGTTCAAACAACGTCAGCAAATCCTGATTATGCATGCGGATACAACCGTGGGATTCAGCGATGCCCATTGGCTCACTATCCGGTGTGCCATGTATGTAAATATAGCGGCGCATTGTATCAACATTTCCCAATCGATTCCTGCCAAGTTCCAGTCCGCTTAACCAGAGTATGCGCGTTAAAATCCAGTCTTTATCGGGAAACTGTTTCGCCAGCTGTGGTGAAAAAATTTCACCGGTGGGCCGTCTGCCACGAAACACGGTATTAACCGGTTGGCCATCGCCTATACATGCTCTGATGATATGCCAGCCCCTGGGAGTGCATCCTGAATCTTCCTGTTCACCGGGCCCATTTAAAGCCGTTGAAACAGATGCAGAAAACAGCACCTCGTCATCCCGTTTTAGCTGGCAACGTTGTTGAGACAGAGAAATATCGAGAAAATGATTTGCCATGGTTAGATTAAATTTCAGCCCGCTTTGCAATAAACATCAGTGGCGTGTCGAACGATAAGCACACGTAACACCAAACCAAGTGTATATCTGTGATGCGGTCAGCAGCAACAAACCCACCATTGCTGTCCAAAGATAATTGTCAGCCAGCAATTTCTGAGACATGTTGCATTCGAGCAAATATCGACTGTATAGCTGTTAAACACTATTTTTCTTTGCTGCTAATCCATCAAGCGAACCAGCAGCAAAGGCCTGATATGGAATCTGTTGGCATTTGAAAAAAACAGGTAACTATTTCTCAGTCATCCCTTGTCAGAGCAAGTTTGCATCTGGCATTTCGACTCAGCCATATCGATAAATAAAGCTAATCCGGTTCATGCTTTAATTGAACGTTCTGCGCGTTACATAAATTTCAGAATTGAAGTTTTATTCCACTTCAGATGAGGTGTAAGAAACAGCTTAATCATGTTGGTTCGCGAACAGATTGTAGGGTAAAAAGACTAACACCAATAAAATCAAAGCAATGGTTGCCAGCCAGACAAATAAATCATATTTCACTGGTTGCTGGCGACTATCAGAAATTTTCTGCATTTCTTTGATCAGATGCTGTGGAGATTTAGGCGAGGAGATAAATTCAAATCCAATTCGTCTGGCAACTGTTTCCATATGAGATTTCTTCTGCGACGATAAATGTTCTGTGCGTGGACGGTTATTATTTAATTCAGCCGCATCTCCACGACTTGAGGCATAGACATCTTTATGCATGACCTCATTTATTTCCCAATACCCTTCTATTTCACCAAACTCATTCGTTTTAGGAATAGGCACTAAATCGCTTCCACCAATACCGACGATTACCCCTGGTACTTCACCAGGTGTATCAGTGAACTTGGGGAAAAGTTTTTCATGAACTGGGGGGGCCTCATGACCATCGGTTAAAAAAACCACTGTTGGCTGTGGTGTAATTTCTTTGGCCTGACGAATCGATGTATACAGAGCTTTAGACACTTCACTGGAGCGGGCCCACGCCATTGTTGGATGAAACTGCGACAGCATCTGCATCAGATCATGATAATTGGTACAAACTTCGACCGGCGTCATCAGAATCAGACTGCGCGCTTCACTAAAAATCGCCAAGCCAGCATGAGAACCACACGGCATACTCAAAATTGACTGTCGGGTATACTCCTTGGCCCACTCCAATCGATTAATGGTTTGCTTACCAAATCGTGCATCTTCCACATTCATACTGTCCGTTATATCAATGACAAACAAACTGTCCATCACCTCTATTTCACGATCCACCTCTGGTAACCACAGCGCCGCCATTATCATTAACAAACTGATTAACATGACCAATGCGGTCAAAAATATCCGTTTTGGATAACTCAAGCTCATGGCAAATCAACCTTGAATGCCTTGGTTTCGATACTGCGTTCGCTATAAATTTCCTGCTTTTTTAAATTAGTCTCTGCTTCAGGATCTTCGGGAACTAAGCGTAGTGCCACTTCAAGATTGAAACGAGCATCCCAGAACTCCGGCTGTTGCTTCAATGCACTGCGATAATCCTGTTTAGCTAATTCAACCAGTGGAATCATCTGCGGATCATCGCCATCCATTGCCATCGCTTCACGCAAATTGATGTTACCGCGATTGAAATAGGCAGCCGGTAACCATTCTGCTTGCTGGCTGCCAAGAACCAACGTGTATTGTTCTAAAGCTGCATCATTCTCGTCGTGTTCGACCAGATAGTGACCTTGAGCAAAATGTGCCCGAGGATGATCCGGAATTGTTTTATATTGTTCAGGTGCAATAACAAAGGCTTCAATTCGTTTTTGCTGCCATAGCTGCCAATTTGAAAACAACATTACAACAATGCTGATAACAAAAATCGACAGTAACACCCAGCGTAATAATTTTAATGTGTTACTCATGCGCTTTTCGAACTCCCCAGTAACTGTATAGATGTGAACTTGCCAATGGCAACATGGCGAGCAACGCTAACCATAAAAACCAGTCAGACTTGGGTTCATGTGGCACCAGCTCTTCCACAATCAATGTCTGGTATTGCTGCTCGTCAATTTCATCCATCGCCGCTGCAAACTCTTCTAGCGAACCCGCTTCAAAGGCCCGGTAAGGAATACCGATACTTTTGAAAAACTCATGAACTTTCCGCTCGGGCAGATCGGTATAAAGAATATTGTCATTTTCCGACGGTTCCAGTGTCATGCCCTGTCTGGCTTTGAGATATATCCAGTAAATACTCAGATTCATCTCCTTGTAACGTTTGGTGATTAATTCCATGGCTTCATCAGTCATTAACTGACCACCATCCGATACCAGCAAAACAATTCGTGAACCGCGGTAGGGCTGGTCCTCAAACATTAATGCCGAATTCATCAGGGCATCAGCCAAATTGGTATCAGACAAACCTTTGCCTAGTGAATTCGCTTCAATGGTGGCAAGAATTGCTTCCTTGCTATAGGTCAATGGCAAGAGGTTAATGGAGTTGGTGCTGAAAAAGACAAAGCCGAAACGATCATCCGGTCGTTTTTTAACAAATTCAGTCAAATAGGTTCGGGCAACACGGCGCTTGGAATTATCGCCTCCAACTGCATAATTGGCAGCCTGAGTAGTCACAGCAAACGCATCATCCATACTGCGACTGCGATCCAGCAGCAAAACAATTTCGGCACCCTCACCAAATCGTTCTACCGTACGTTCCGGAATGGCAGGGCTGGCAACCGCTAATAATAAGGCAGCAATTACCACGGAAGATAAAACTTTTAGTGTCAGGCTAATGGTTCGGGATAACGGATCATGTGGCACCAATGCTGTCCAAGCCACTGTTTTATCCAGATTATTATTAAACCATGGCAATAACACCATCGGTAATAACAACAGTACAAAAGGAAAAGCCCATTCGAGACCAAACAGCATCATGCCATTTTCTCCCTCGCCCGGCAGGAACGAGCCAGTTTAATTAAACTGTCAAAATCTGCATTTTGCTGAGAATCGCGACTGAAATAATGTGATGCTGACTGCTGGTAAAACCGGGTTATTTCTGGCTGTAAATCAGCTAACCACGGACAAGCATCCCACAATTGCTGTAGCTGACTGTAAATCACCACGGTACCGGCACTATCATTAAATGCATGATGCATAACACGTGTAGCACCATCGACATCTTTATGGCCAAACCAGCGTAACTTATTCATCGACAATACTGCTTTAGCAAACGGCAAACGTTTTCCAGGACGCAAGCCGATATGCCAGACGAGCCAGATAAGTGCCGTAATCAAAGCGACGGCAATGGCATAAGTCCGTTGATTTTCTAACGTACTAAAGTCTGCAGGCAGTAAACGCTGATCCCTTCGCAAGGTCATTTCTGTCGCATTTTTATCTGTTGCATTTAAAAATGATCCGGCAGAAAACTCGGCTGGTGGAATATTCAGCAACTGACCCGCATTGGTTCTCAATGTATAGGATGGAGTCTGTAATGTACGTGTTTCAGCAGGAACATTCACCAACTGATACTGCAGCTCAAGTACATTACTGTTACTGGAAATCTGCAACAGATTAAGCCATGGCCCATGACGTTTGTTCAATTGCGGCAAACTGTCAGCATCAATATCACTGACACTTACCGGCAGGACAATACTGGCATTTACGATGTCACCTATCAACAGACCCCAACTACGATCCATCTTAATAGTCACATCTTGTGCCATGAGCTGACTGCTGAAAATAAAACTGAAAATGAAGATCCAACGGCGCATTGTGTGCATTCCTATGATTTTTTCATGGCGGAGAAATACTGGGTCAACTGTTGTGGGGTGACTTCTCCAGAGACAAAAAGCGGCTTAACCCGATAACGCATAAAACAGGCCGTCAATTTCTCAAAATGTTCATCCAATTGCTGCTGCCAACGTTTTTTGATACCTGGACGGATCCATACGCTGTGTCGTTTTCCGGTCTCAGAATCCCGGGTTTCGGTCCAACCGGCATGTGAAGGCAGATGATCCACTTCATCATGCTGCCAGACAATAGGTATCACCGTGTAATGCGCCAACTTACGTAAAGTGCGATCAACCAGATCAATATCACAACAAAAGTCTGACGCAAGAAACACCATGGCTTTAGGACTGGTAATTAAATCTGCCACATCAAATAAACCCGCAGCTCCAGGTGCTGAAGGTGCAGTGGCCTGAATAATTTTTCCGGCTGCAACAGCAGGCATACTGCGTTGTCTTGTTGGCATTACGGAAACATCTTTTCGCCATACCGCATCAAAACCAGCCATGGCAAATCGATCGCCAAAGCCAATAGAGCTGTGAGCAATCATATGTGCGAGCCTGGCCACCCGTTCATTACTGACACTGGAAACCGACATTGATCGGCTTAAGTCGGCAAGTAACCATAAGGTAATAGACGAGCGTTGCTGATAACGTCTTACTAGCCAGCGTTCCTGATTGCCTAAAGCGGAATCAGCAATATTGGTGCGTAAACTGGCACGCACATCCAGACGCCGTGGATCGGGATAATCAAACAAATCGGCAAAACCGGCAAAACGGTCGCCACTTCCCATTGCGGTTCCGTTATGCGCGCCTGGCACATGACCGAAAACCTTGTCTGGAAAGCGGTAGCTAAATTCCTGAGGTTGAATAGGCTTCATAATGATGCCCGCTTACGGCGTAGCGATATGATCACGTAACGCCTGTACAAACTGCGGCATCAACTGTTCACGACGGCCATCATAAACCGGTGACAGGAATATGCGATGGGTCAGTGATGGCAGTAGTACAAAGTGAATATCGTCCGGCAGGACATGATCCCGTCCTTCAAGCCAGGCACAAACCTTGGCCGCACGCACCATTGCAGACATACCACGAACACTGGCGCCGGCAACCACCAGATCTTCTACATAAACATCAGGCAACGTAATACCGAGTTTATGAGGTTCCCAGCTGGCATCCCACAGGCGAACCACATAATTTTCAATTTCCGGAGAAACATAAATATTGTTTTGAATATCTCGATCCAGAGCATTCAAATCGCGATAATTTAACAGCGGAGCTCCAATTGAACTCAGCAATTCATCCACATCATGAAACGCCGGATCAAAAATTAATTTACGGCGCTGTTCATCTTCAAGTGGACGACTGATATTAATCTCAAATAAGAAGCGATCTCTTGCAGCAGCGCTCAGCTCAAAGGTTTCCTCTTTTTCCACCGCATTACGATCCGCAAAAACGATCATATGTGGAAAACGATACTCTTTACCAAATGCTTCAGCACTACGTTCTGCCATCGCTCTAAGCAGCAGTGATTGGACTTGGGGACGTGCCCGGTTGATTTCATTAAAGAAAAACACCGCTGTTTCTTCACCTTTGGCAATCAGCGGGCCAGGTTCGATGACCGGTTTACCATCAGCATTTACCCAGGCACTGTAAAGCAGATCGTTAGGCATTAAATCCACACTACCTTCGATACGGCCAAATGCACCACCCAATGCTTTGGAAAAAGCGCGTAACAAGGTAGTTTTCCCAACCCCGACGCCACCTTCAAGCAATACGTGGCCGCGAGCATGCAGTGCGATCAGGATCAAACGAATCGCCTGCTGCTGACCAATCACCACATTATTGACAACCTTTTCCAGTGCCAATGCATGTTCACGAGCAGTAGCTAATTGCTGCTTATCCGACATTCTCTCTCCCCTTTAAATAGGTAATTTTTTTATTTTAAGCCTTATTCAAAAATCATTTTTCAAATGAAGGCTGCTTATCTAACGCATCTTTGCAAAGCGAGCAAAACCGTAGACTGACAGCAAATGCTGGAAAATCCCAGTTATTTACTGTTTTGATATGATTTTACCGGTTGACTAGGGCTTGTTATCACAGGAATTTATCACTGAATACCAAAATGTGAAACCAGCCAACTAACATCAAGTTCGAAATAAATACTCCATAGACTATTAAAGCTGTATCAGCTTTACTTGCAGAATGCTGCTTATTAAACAGTGAAAGCCCGTTTCACACATCAGATATTTGCCCATGGACATCGGGCAAATATCCCGTTAACTGCAGTTCAGCTTTGCACAGTCTATATCTGCGCCTAGACTATAGTTATTGTTTAGATGGATACATGATGAATCTCAGACTACAGCTTTTCTTTAGAATCATGCTGATAGGCTTTGTCTGTCTGGTCGTTAGTGCGGGTTATGTGCTTTATCAAACCGATCAGCAGGCCAAACTGGAGGCCGATCTGACTGCTTTGCGTATTGAAAAACAACTGACTCAGCAGTTATTGAAAATGCTCTCCCGTTATGATTACTCGGTTGCTTTCCCCGATTCCAATATTTTGCAGCAACTGAATGGCGTGCCTGGCTCGTGTGTACAGTTTTTATCACGTACGGAAAGCCGCCGCCGCAGTTTGTGTAATGAAGTCGTGCATGATGAAACCCGTTGGCCACAGTGGTTTGGTGAGCTATATCAACAGCTTTTTCAACCAAACTATGAAGCCAGTCGTTGGTTTTCATTTAATGCCATCACCTATGGCAATATTATCGTTTCGCTGAATATGGAAACTGAAATTGCCCGTGCCTGGAGTAACCTGCGCGCGGTGTTCGGTATTTTATCGGTTAGTATTCTGGCTGTATCGTTATTGGTGTTTATGACCATTCACCGGATGCTGCGCCCGGCACAACTTATCGTTCGTGGACTGGAAAAAATGCGGCAAGGAGAGTTGCAAACCCGTATACCCAGTTTCGATATAGGCGAATGGCGACGTACCAGTGACGCGATTAATGCGCTGGCTTCCACCCAGCAACAGATTATGGGTGAGAACCGCCAACTCGCACTGAAATTGATCAATGCACAGGAAGAAGAACATCGTTTTATCAGCCGAGAACTACATGATGAATTTGGCCAATGTCTTGCCGGTATTAATGCATTAACGACCTCTATCAGTCAGACAGCACGTAAGGACTGTCCTTCAATTATCAGTGAAACCGAAAGCATCAGTCATATAACAGCCCATATGATGTCCGCTTTGCGTGGATTATTAACCCGTTTACGTCCAGCTGATGTCGACGAGCTGGGATTGACAAGAAGTCTGGAAAAACTGATAAAAAGCTGGAATCAGCGCACGGGTGGAGAAACCCGATTTAATCTTCAGATAGACGATGAAGTTGATTCTTTACCAGAACCCTTACCGGTCAATCTCTATCGGATTGTGCAGGAATCATTAACCAATATTGCTAAACATGCTGATGCCAGTGAAGCCAACATCAAATTGAAATATGTTCATCAAAATCAATTAACCCTGCAGGTTGAGGATAATGGTCAAGCCAAACGTGACAGCTTCAATCAGCATATGGGCGTGGGGTTATTGGGAATATCGGAACGTGTTAATGCTTTGGGCGGTAAAATTACCATGGATATCCAGAACAAAGGCGGATTGAAACTGCTAATCAATTTACCGGTTAGTCCACCACCAGTATCTACAACGGGGCAACACCATGTCTGAAAAATCGATTCAAATTCTGTTGGGCGATGACCATGCCATTGTGCGTGAAGGGTACCGCTCGTTATTACAAAAACAACCCAATTTAACCGTAATAGCGGATGCCCGTGATGCTGCCGAAGCCTACCAGAATTACAAAACCTTCCAACCTGATGTGGTCATTATGGATATTTCCATGCCCGGGCAAAGTGGTCTGGAAGCCATTTCACGCATCCGACAGTATGATGGACAAGCACGTATTCTGGTGTTTAGCATGCATCAGAACCCCAGCTTTGCATTACAGGCGATTCGAGCTGGTGCGCTGGGTTATGTCACCAAAAGCAGCGATCCGACTTTATTGATACACGGAATTTATCAGGTCTATGAAAACAAACTCAGTCTCAGTCCCGATGTGGCTCAGGCATTGGCCGTAGAAAAACTGGGTCAGGACAAAACGAGGCTGGATGATTTAACGGTCAGAGAGTTTGAAATTTTGCGTTTATTATTGGAAGCCAAAAATAACCAACAGATAGCTGACATTCTGAATATCAGTCCGAAAACCGTCTCAAATTCGCATTACATTATTAAACGCAAACTGGATGTAAATTCAGATATCGAACTCACCCGCCTCGCCATTCGCATGAAGCTGTTAAACCTGCGCGACTTAATTGACGAGGCGGAATGAACTCTGATTAACGGAAAAGCAGGGTTAAGCTGCTTTATCTTTATCCTTATCATCAAATTCATTACGGATAAGATAATCAAAAGCGCCCAGGGCCGCTCTGGCACCTTCGCCCATTGCCATAATGATCTGCTTGTATGGAATGGTTGTCACATCACCGGCAGCAAAGACACCCGGCATTGAGGTTGCCCCGTGAGAATCAATTTCAATCTCACCATATTTGCTCAATGTGAGCGTGTCTTTTAACCAGTCGGTGTTGGGTAACAAACCAATCTGCACAAACACACCAGCCAGCTCAACATGATGCGATTCCTCAGTCGCACGATCTTTATAATTCAGACCGTTCACTTTCTTGCCATCGCCAGTAATTTCAGTGGTTTGCGCACCAATGATTACCGTTACATTGTTCAGACTGTGCAGTTTTTTCTGCAATACCGCATCGGCTTTCAGTTGATCGGCATATTCCAGCAAGGTCACATATCCCACAATACCAGCCAGATCAATTGCGGCTTCGACACCGGAATTGCCGCCGCCAATTACCGCAACATGTTTACCTTTAAATAAAGGGCCATCACAATGAGGGCAATAGGCAACACCGTGACCACGGTATTCTGCTTCACCCTGCACGCCCAGCTCACGCCAGCGGGCACCGGTCGCAATGATGATTGACTTACTGGTCAGTGTGGCACCGCTTTCCAGTTCCACTTCAAGCATTTTGCCTTTCTGACTTAATTTGTTGGCGCGCTGTAACTTCATCACGTCTACTTCATATTCTTTGACGTGTTCTTCAAGTGCAGCAACCAGTTTTGGCCCTTCGGTCTCTTTGACTGAAATAAAGTTTTCAATCGCCAGGGTATCCATCACCTGCCCACCAAAACGTTCAGCCACAATACCGGTACGAATACCTTTGCGTGATGCATAAATTGATGCAGAAGCACCAGCCGGTCCGCCACCAATAATCAATACATCATAGGGGGCACGCTGACTGATTTTTTCTGCTTCACGTTTAATGGCACCGGTGTCCAGTTTGCCGATAATTTCTGTCAGGCTCATACGTCCCTGACCGAACACCTCACCATTCAAGTAAACAGTCGGCACGGCCATAATCTGACGTGCCTCGACTTCTTCCGGATACAACGCACCATCGATCATGGTGTGATGAATATTTGGATTCAACACCGCCATCAGATTAAGCGCCTGTACCACTTCAGGGCAGTTCTGACATGACAGGGAAATATAGGTTTCGAACACAAACTCGCCATCAAGCTGTTTGATTTGTTCAATCACTTCAGGCTCGGTCTTCATTGGATGCCCGCCTGTGTGCAGTAATGCCAAAACCAGGGAGGTAAACTCATGGCCCATTGGGATTCCGGCAAAACGGATTTGCTCCTGCCCCTCAGGCTGTTTAATACGGAATGAAGGTTTACGTGCATCGTTATCGGCATCAGAAAAGCTGACTTTATCTGACATATCAGCAATTTCCACTAGCAACTCACGCATTTCCAGAGATTTTTTGCCATCATCCAGTGACGCAATGATCTCAATCGGACGTTGCAGATTTTGCAGATAAGTTTTTAATTGTGCAGCAATATTAGCATCCAACATAAGGCACCTGCCTGTCTAAAATTCTATAAAATATTTGGGTGATGTCCGGGCCGGTCGGCCCGGACACACTGATCCAACGGATCAAGAATTTCATGAGAAGTTGTCGTTAAATTAAACGAAAACTTGTCTCAGATTTTCTTTAGATTTTGCCAACCAGATCCAAAGATGGTGACAAGGTTTCTTCACCTGGCTGCCATGAAGCCGGGCATACTTCGCCATCATGTGAGGCAACATACTGAGCAGCCTGGATTTTACGTACCAGTTCTTTTGCACTACGGCCGATACCCAGATCGTGCACTTCACACACTTTGATCACACCTTCAGGGTCGATAACAAATGTGCCACGCAGCGCCAGACCTTCTTCTTCAATCATGACTTCAAAGTTACGACTGATCGCACCGGTTGCATCACCAAGCATTGGGAAGTTGATTTTCTTGATGGTTTCAGAAGCATCGTGCCATGCTTTGTGTGTGAAATGGGTATCCGTGGATACTGAATAAACTTCAACACCCATTTCTTGAAGTTTGGCGTAATGATCAGCCAGATCGCCCAGTTCAGTTGGGCAAACAAAGGTGAAATCTGCTGGATAAAAGAATATTACTGACCATTTGCCTTTCAGATCAGCATCCGTAACAGGTATAAATTCGCCTTTGTGAAATGCAGTGGTTTTAAATGGTTTAACGGTTGTATTAATCAAAGTCGACATGGTCTACTCCTTGTTGATTGTCAAAAGCGACAATAGTCATTCTATGGCTCGATGATGCAACGGTCAAACAACTTAATTCTATTAATATAATCGGAATAAGCGATTGCAATACAGTCTTAATGAAAAAAGCCCCTGAAGCTAAGCTTCAGAGGCTTTTAAAGTACGTTTGAACCGATATTAACGGTTGCAGATGTACATGGTTACTTCAAAACCGAAACGCATATCTGAATATTCTGGTTTAGTCCACATGATTAAATCCTCCATCCTATTTTTAAGGTTATCGCTATCCGTTTTTCTGGATAACGTGAAAGTGATACTACGCTGCAAATATCAAAACACTATCAGAGATAATCTTGATAGGTCTCAGGATTTTACTGATTGATCCAGCTTATTAACGATAGCTTTTATCGCTTTCGTGAGCTTAGTCAACTGTTCAGTCGTAATGATGTATGGCGGCATTATATAAATCATCGTACGAAAAGGTCTTATCCAAACACCCTGGTCAACAATAAACCCTGGCAACCATTCCATAAACCTATCTAAAGACTGATTCAGCTCCACTACTCCTATCGCGCCTTTAATACGAACATTTTTGACTAAAGAGTGCGTCGATAATTCATTCAATTCGTATGTCAGCTGGGCTTCAATTGCCCGAACCTTTTGTTGCCAGTCTGAGTCAAGCAATACATCAATACTCTCGCACGCTACGCGACAAGCCAACGGATTCCCCATAAACGTGGGGCCATGCATCAACACACCCTGTCCATCAGCTGAAATCCCTTGCGCCACCCTGGTTTGGCATAGGGTGGCCGCCAACGTCATGTACCCCCCTGTCAGCGCCTTGCCTAAACATAAAATATCCGGCACGACATCTGCGGCTTCATAAGCAAAAAGATGTCCGGTTCGGCCAAAACCAGTGGCGATTTCATCAAAAATAAGCAACACGTTATGTTTGTCACACAATGACCGAAGCTCACGCAGATATTGTGGACAATAAAAACGCATTCCACCAGCGCCCTGCACCAAAGGCTCGACAATCACTGCCGCCAATTGTTGATGGTTATCCTCAATTAATGCACGCATTTCTGCGATATCACTGTCCTGCCATTCAACATCGTCACGACAGGTGGGAGCTGGAGCAAATAAATGTTGTGGAAGTACTTTGGCAAACTGGGAATGCATGCCATTCACCGGATCACAAACCGCCATCGCGCCGAAGGTATCGCCGTGATAGCCGCTTCTTAGTGACAGCAGTTTCTGTTTCTCGGTTTTACCTTGTGCAAACCAGTATTGAATGGCCATTTTAATAGCGACTTCAACTGACACTGAGCCAGAATCTGCCAGAAAAACATATTGCAGTGCATCATCGGTGATATCGATTAAACGTCGTGCTAGGCTGACCGCCGGATCATGGGTCAAGCCACCAAACATTACGTGCGACATTTTATCGAGTTGATCTTTAGCGGCTGCATTCAGTCGTGGGTGCCCATAACCATGAATAGCTGACCACCAGGATGACATACCATCAATGATCTCTCGGCCATCAGCCAGGGATAAATATACGCCTTTTGCCGAAACCACCTCGTGTAATAAAGGTGGGCTTTGTACGCTACTGTAGGGATGCCATAAATGTTGAGCGTCAAATTGCAGATTGCTAAGTTCAGTCATGGAAAAGATTCAATCACAGTTTAATAGACCAGATAAAACAAAACTGCCCGTTAAAACCTTAACGGGCAATTTAAAAATAAACATAAAGATCAGCTTATTTGGTGACGCTGAAGCTCTCTCCGCAGCCACATTCAGAAGTGACATTTGGATTTATAAATTTAAAGCTTTGGTTTAGCCCTTCCTTAACAAAATCCAATATCATACCCTCTAGCAATGGCAGGTTATCTTTGTCTACCACGACTTTGACATCATCCTGCTCAATAATCATATCATTGGCTGCGACAGTATCAGCATAATCAAGAGCATAGCTGTAACCAGAGCAGCCACTTTTGACCACACCAATACGCAAACCAATACCATTGTCATGCTTAGCGACCATATCGCGAACACGCTTTACTGCTGATTGTGTCAATGTAATTGTTGTCATTTCATTACCTGTTCATTAAATGATTAAAACGACTGGCTTCTGTTTCAATTATGACCGCCAGTTGTTCAATTTGTTCTATGGTGTTTTCCAATGAAACACTCACCCGGACAGCACCTAATGCAGTCATATCGTCTACTCCCATAGCCTTAAGCACATGGCTCGGTGTTTGGCGGCCCGTGCCACAGGCCGAACCACTGGCAACTGAAAAGCCCTTGCGATCCAATGACATCAGTAAAGTGTCGGAATCAAATCCTTGCAATGAAAAAAATACCGTATTTGGCAAACGTTCTGTTGACTGTGCAAACACAGTAACACCCGGTATTTTGCACAAACGTATTTCCAGAAAATCCCTTAATTCACGACAATGTTGCTGATATTGTGCTAATTGCTGTTTGGCTTTTTCAGCTGCCGCACCAAATCCGACGATTGCTGCAACGTTTTCAGTACCACTGCGTTTTTCATGTTCCTGACCACCACCTAAAACATATGCAGGCCAATCCATTTCTTTATCAACAATCAGAGCACCAACGCCTTTTGGACCACCAAATTTATGGGCAGATAAACTCATCAGTTGTATCCCAGCTGCCTGAAAATCAATTTCCAATTTGCCGGCTGCCTGCACCGCATCGCAGTGAAATACAATATCGCGTTGCCTGGTCAGCTCGGTTAGCTGGGCAATATTCTGCACCACGCCGGTTTCATTATTTGCCCACATCACCGAAACCAGGCGAGTATCATCGGTCAATAAAGTTTCAAATATTTCGACAGTGATCTGACCATCGGCATTCACTGGGATAAATAACACCTCGAAACCCAGTTTTTGTAGTTGTTTGGCAGGTTCCAATACCGCGGGGTGTTCGGTACTGCTAATTAAAACTCGTCCAGAATCGTGCAATTGGGCAATGCCAGCAATGGCCTGATTATTAGACTCCGTGCCTCCACTGGTGAAAATAATTTGTTCACTTTGCACGTTTACCAGATCTGCCACTTGCTGTCGTGCATGGTCTATCGCCGCATGCGTATAACGACCAAAGCGATGACTGCTTGAAGGATTACCCTGCTGCTGTTTAAGATACGGTAACATCGCATCTAATACACCTTCGGCCAGCCCAGTTCCGGCATTGTGATCAAGGTAAGTAAAAGACATAAGACTTAGTAGCAAAGCTTAAAAAGCATCAAATTTAATGACTTTTTCATTATTGTTGCGGTTTCGCTGGTAATCACTAATAACATGGTGCAAGGTAATACCGGCAAGATAAACACGGATCTGATCGCTGAGGCTTTGCCATAATTCATGGCTGACACATTTCTCATCTGCATGACAATTATGCTTGCCCTGACATTGTGTGCTGTCAACTTTCTCATCTACCGCAGAAATAACATCCAATACGGTTATTTCGGTAGCTGATCGGCTAAGCCGATATCCCCCTCCCGGGCCACGAGAACTACTTACTAACCCTTGTTTACGCAACTTGGCAAACAATTGTTCAAGGTATGAAAGTGAAATCCCCTGACGCTCGGAAATATCAGCAAGCGTAATCGCGCCAATACTATAATTAAGACTTAAATCGAGCATCGCCGTCACAGCATAGCGCCCTTTCGTCGTTAAGCGCATATTGATTTCCTATCACAAACTATTAAGTTAGTTTTTCATACCCGACTATTTTAGTCAACTTTAGTTGAATCTGTATCTTTCTCCAGCTCGCAACCCTCCAGTTCCGGCATCGAAACATCTGGCAATTCCCCCCCCAGACGGTGAATTGTCTGACACATAGCATCCATGCGTTTTTCCATAAGATGAATATGTTCAATCAGTCCATGAATAGCAGATGCCACCGGATCAGGTGTTTGTGTTGATGTACCGTAAGCATCAAAGCCAACGGATTGTGCCAACTTTTCCTGGGCTTTTTTGTCAGGGTTTTTCTGGCTTCTGACTACACGTCCCGGAATACCAACAACGGTTTCATTGGCTGCAACATCCTTAACCACCACCGCATTGGAACCAATACGTGCCCCATCATAAACAGTAATCGGACCTAAAACTTTTGCACCAGCACCCACCACCACATTATTGGTTAATGTCGGATGACGTTTGCCGCCTTTCCAGGAAGTACCGCCTAACGTGACACCATGATAAAGGGTGCAATCATCCCCAATTTCGGCAGTTTCACCAATCACCACGCCCATACCATGATCAATAAAGAAACGTCGACCGATTTTGGCACCCGGATGGATTTCAATTCCGGTTAACCAACGACCGATCGTCGACATAAAACGAGCCAGCCACATCCAGCCTTTTTTCCATAACCAATGACTGAATCGATGCAGTGTTAATGCATGCACCCCCGGGTAGGTGGTGACGATCTCAAACACATTGCGGGCCGCAGGATCTCTGTCAAATACACAGTAGATATCTTCTTTAAAACGCTGCCAGCGGGTCACATGTAATTGATCGTTCATTTTGAGCTCCTCGCTTTAGTTTCTGCTGCACGCAAAATGCCATGCAAAATCTGAACTTCATTCCGGTCAAGGTCTGCACGGTTAAATAAACGACGAATCCGCCGCATTAAATTACGTGGATTGCTCGGATCTAAAAAGCCGATGGTGGTCAGACTGCGTTCGAAATGGTCGTATAAATGGACCAGATCTTCGGCGTTAATGGCCTCACGTTCTTCACCCACACGACCTCGTTCAATGGTCGGATTGAAACTCATACGTAATTCATAGGCCATAACCTGAACCGCAGCAGCCAGATTTAATGAACTATATTCTGGATTTGCCGGAATATTTATCAAGGTATGACATAGATCCAGTTCGTCATTTGATAAACCTGAATGCTCCCGCCCGAATACAATTGCAATATGGGTATCATCATCATATTTTTCAAGCGAGGCAACCGCTTCGCGCGGGTTCATTAACGGAACTGCAAGGTGTCTGAGCCGAGCACTCATACCAAACACATGCTGACAACCGGTCAATGCCGACTGCAAGGTGTCATGCACCACTGCTTTGGCCAACACATCATCAGCTCCAGAAGCCCGTGCTGTGGCTTCGGCACTGGGATATATTTTTGGCGCCACCAGATGCAGGTTTGATAAGCCCATGGTTTTCATGGCCCGGGCTGAAGCACCGATATTGCCTGGATGTGTAGTGCCAACCAGCACAAAGCGGATTTTGTCCAGGGTCTTTTTATCATTCATAGCCATCTCTGTTGTGAATTGAAACAATGGCACGCAAGGCGCGAGGAATAAAGTTTGTGAGATACATCCATGTATCTCACCCCTTCTGGACTCACGCTCAAAAACGTTCCTGACATTTTTGTAGCCATTCTAAATGAGTGACGAGCAACACCGTGTGGCGTTGTTTCAATCACAACCCGGAGGGCTCGGACTATTTTCCCGCCCTCCTGCGTTAGAAATGACTTATGTAGATGACTGCATCGCATCATTTCTGCCTTGTTGGACGGGAAAATAGCCTCCAGCAGTGATGGCTATGAAAGATAAATAGCCCCTGCTTCATGCAGTTTTCCTGGTAATAAACATGGCGTCACCGTAACTAAAAAAACGATAACGTTGCTTTATGGCGTGTTGATAGGCCGACATTATATGGTCTCGTCCAGCAAAGGCCGACACCAACATTAATAAAGTCGATTCGGACAAATGAAAGTTAGTGACCATCGCATCTACTGAACGAAACTGGTAGCCCGGATAGATAAAGATATCTGTTTCACCTGAATAGGCCTCAATTTCGCCACTACGTGAGGCGCTTTCCAATGCTCTGACACTGGTAGTGCCTATTGCAATAACTCGTCCACCTTTTTCACGGGTTTGACGAACTTTTTCGCAAACGGTTTCACTGACTTCAATGCGTTCGGAATGCATTTGATGCGTACGAATATCCTCAACCCGCACTGGCTGAAAGGTTCCTGCTCCGACATGCAATGTGACTTCAGTCATATCTACACCGCTGTCGCGGATACGTTGCATCAGCTCATTATCAAAGTGCAATCCGGCTGTCGGTGCTGCTACTGCACCAACTTGCTTGGCATAAACGGTTTGGTAACGTTCCAGATCTCTTTTATCAACTTCGCGCTCTATATAGGGTGGTAACGGTAATCGTCCATATTGTTCCAGCGCCTCAATGACATCGCTTTCAATATCAAACCTAAGTTCAAATAACGCATTATGACGGCCCAGAACCTCGACACGAAGCTCAGATTCCAGAAGTAAAATTCGACCCGTACCAGGAGACTTGCTGCTGCGAATATGTGCCAGAACACGTTTATCATCCAGAACCCGCTCTACCAATACCTCAATTTTACCGCCAGTTTCCTTCTCACCCAATAAACGGGCCGGGATAACTTTGGTATTATTGAAAACCAGTAGATCATTGGGTTTGAGTAAATCCAGAAAGTCACTGAACTGACGATCCATCAGCGCACCACTATTTCCATCAAGATTCAGCAGTCGACTGGCAGTTCTGTGTTTGGACGGATACTGGGCGATTAATTCAGGCGGAAGTTCAAATTGAAAGTCGGTACGTTGCATGGCGAGATCATAGCAGAGCTCTTGTGTTTTTCGTTAGCTAAAATCTTTCACCACCAGTAAAAACTTATCAAAACGTTAAAACGGGCTTTCATAATCGGGCAGCCCTCGTTATAATACTCGGCTTGTTGCCGGGGTGGCGGAACTGGTAGACGCGCCGGATTCAAAATCCGGTTTCTTCGGAAGTGCGAGTTCGATTCTCGCCCTCGGTACCAACATTAAACCTTTTCAATCAACAGGTTTATCCAGAATATTAAAGCCTCATCGGGCATTCTGATGGGGCTTTTTTTATTTGCAATCAGTAAACGTAAATTATCGCCTGCTTTGTTGTTTTAACCCTGCAGAATGATTTGATAACGTACATCCCCATTCATAGTTTTTAAATCGCTTCCTTTCTCTGCTCAGACAGATGTATTTTCACAACAAAATTAAATTGGGATTCAATTGCCAAGCAAGCTTGTTTCGCGAAAAGACTGCTCATCAGGTTAATAAGGGGAAAACTCATATGGAGTGAGGATAAGATGTCCCAATTTATCAAAGTCATGGGGCTTTCATGTATTTCAACGTCATAATTCTTGGCTTAATCATAACGTATACAAACGCGTTGATAGACTAATAGAAATCAAAAAAGCCCTTCCAGTTAAACTGAAAGGGCTTTTTAATAAACATTATTCGGCTTCTTTAACAATTTGGGCCTGGTGGTAGTTTTCAATACCCATTTTATCGATCAGGCCTAGCTGAGTTTCCAACCAATCGACATGTTCTTCCTCTGCTTCAAGAATATTTTTGAATAAATCACGGGTAACATAGTCTGCAATCTGTTCGCAATATTGAATACCTTCTTTCAGGTCGGGTATTGCATCCAGCTCTAATGAAAGATCGGCCTCCAGCATCTCCCGGGTATTTTCACCTATACGTAAAGCACCTAGATCCTGCAGATTTGGTAACCCTTCTAAAAATAATACTCGTTCTGTCAGAGCATCAGCATGTTTCATTTCACCAATTGATTCATGATATTCATGCTCATAAAGGTTTTTTAATCCCCAATCCTTGTACATTTTGGCATGAAGAAAATATTGATTAATGGCCACCAGTTCATTACCCAATATTTTATTCAGTAGCTCAATAACTTTTTTATCACCTTTCATCGGATTGTCTCTCTTTCATGATTCGACTCTTCCGATTATGGTTGATTAATTACAAATGTCAAAGATAAGCTATTGATATTAATGATAAATGATAACGCTTATCATCTACATTCTGTTCAGTGGCAGTGAGAGGCAATAATGATTAGAGATTAATGTTAAATAAATTAGTGACTTGTTACTTAAGTAAAAACCACACGAAAACCATGAAGAAAAAAATTCGTGTGATGATCGTTGAAGAAAAGTTAAGGAAGAAAGCTAATTCTGCGCAACGTCCCCTAGCGTGAAACGTTTGCAGTTTGGGCAACCAGATAGCTATCCTGCTCAAGAGTCTGTGGCGCGTGTTGTTGCAAAACCCGGTTAACCTTGAACTGGCATTTCCCACAGCATGCGGCTGCTCCAGTGCTTTCACGGATAGCATCCAGTGTGACAGCGCCCTGATCAATGGATGCTTTTATTTTATCTACATTCACGTTGTTGCATACACAAACTATCATGAAATAAACTCAACTTATCAATGTTTATGCAAATGATAATGATTGTTATTTCATAAGTCAAACCCATTTTAACGTTTTTTGGGAAATAATCCCAAAATTGTTACTTGCGATGTATGTCTTTACATCGTAACTTAAGCAGAGGTACGCCTTAAGAGGACTTTATGAAAACAATATCAGCGACAGTATTAATTGTTGAAGATCACCGGGATCTAGCTGCTAATGTAGGGGATTATCTGGAAGTGGGCGGTTTTACCGTTGATTTTGCAACGGATGGTATTACGGCATTGCAATTGTGTGAAGAACACCATTACGATGCCATCGTCCTCGATATAATGCTTCCCGGTATTGATGGCTTTGAAGTCTGCCGCAGATTACGCCAGGAAATGCACCGACATACCCCGATCATCATGTTGACGGCTCGTGACACCATTAATGACAAGGTGAACGGTTTTGATTTAGGTGCAGATGATTATTTGATAAAACCTTTTGAAATGCGTGAACTCGAAGCCAGGCTTATTGCAATGATCAGGCGTCAAAGGGGGGAGCTCGAAGGTGGAAAGTTAACGGTGGCCGATCTTAGCTTCGACCTTGATACCATGCGCGTTATGCGTGGCGATAAGCTTATCAAGCTGTCTCCGATAACCCTGCACATCCTGCGGATTCTGATGCGCGAATCGCCAAAAATTGTCAGTCGTGAACGGTTGGAAGCTGAAGTCTGGGGGGATGATGCACCCGATAGTGATACGCTTCGGAGTCACTTATACAATCTGAGGAAAAATCTGGATAAACCTTTCAAGAATCAGTTAATGCATACCCTACCAGGTGTGGGTTATAAGCTTTGCAGAGAAGAAGATCTATAGAGCTTATTTAGGTTAACGGCTACGAAACTGTGCTTTTGGGAAATGCACACTGACTTCCGTGCCTTCCCCCATTTTACTGGATAAGCGAAGATTCCACTCATAGCGATTACATAACCGTTTCACTATAGTCATGCCGATACCGTAGCCTGTTGTTTGTTGTTTTTCATCAGCACGAAAAAAAGGTTTAAAAACTTTTTTCACTTGATCTCGATCCATCCCGATTCCACTGTCAGCAACCGAAAACCCGTCTGCTCGGATAGACACTGTAATATTGCCCCGCAGGGTGTAATTAAAGGCATTACGCAGTAGATTTCCAATAAGAATCGGTAACACGCGTTCAGCAGCCAGCACGATTAAAATACCCGATTCTTCAACATTTACCGTGATAGGTTTGTCATGATGAATCATTTGCAGATTATCCAGTTCCGCGGCGATCAAATTATTAACAGTCACTTCACGTAAAGGCAATGCCTCAACCTGCTCTCTGGCTAACAACAGCAGGGTTTCAATCAATGATTCCATATCCGTCAGCGTACGATACATACGGTTCATTTCTGTCACTGCCTGAGCATCATATTTTCTTTCAACCAGTTCCAATGCCCCACGGATTACAGCTATTGGGGTACGTAATTCATGACTGACATCACGCGTAAAATTCCGTTCGCGTTCAACAAAATTTTCCAGACGATTGGTAAATTCATCCAAGGCCCGGACCAGACTTGAAACTTCATCATCCGGTATACTGCGCAGATCATCTAAATCCAGCTGAGGAAAATTACCTTCCTGAAAATCGACATCATTAACTGCCCGTGATAATTTCATTATCGGTGAAACCGCCTTATGTGATTGGCGATAGGCAATCCAAGCCAACAGATAAAGCACTATCAAAACCATACCTAAAGGTAATAAGCCAAAGACCAATGCCAGTCGAGATACTTTTACTTCATCAAAGATTAGATATAACCGGCGGTCCCCCTTATCCTCAACATAGACAATGGGTTGCTGCCCTGCCAGCTCAGCACGCTTCAAGCCTGGCCCAAGGTCTTGCAAAGCCTGTGGTAACTGAGAATAATTATTCCCTTCTGCCATGTAAGCTTTAAGGTTCATGGTGTTGGGTAATGGAAATGCGGGATCTTCTGCACGCATCTCCCAGAAATGCTGGGCTTCACCCTCCAGAGCAGCACGCACCAATACATCTTCAAGGGTAGCTTTTGCAGCATAGATTCCGGCGATAGCCACCACACTGATTAATGCTATTTGTATTAAAAAAACTTTAACCAGTTTCGCATGAAGATTTGTATTGGACCTGGCCATCGACTCAGTTTACTCTCTTGGCAAATAAATAATGTGTTACCAACCACTCGGTTCCATCGTGATAGCCAAATAATTCAGCACAGGCCATAAAGAACAAACGCCATCGTTGTAGCCAGATAGCGCCCTCACCTTTACCGTAGGTTTGATCAAACAGTGCTTTAATCTGTCTGGCATTTTTATCCGTATTTTTCAGCCAGGCTTCGGCTGTTTTCTGGTAATGCTGACCATTGACCAACCATTGCTTTTCAATCTGCAGAGCATCCTGAAAATGCAATAACGTGTCTGCTGAAGGCATCAATCCACCTGTAAAAAAGTAACGTCCCATCCAATTATCATCCCCTTCAGTTTCGAAAGGATAGACAACATTTCGATGACAGAAAATATGTACAAAAAGCTTGCCGTCAGACTTTAACCAGCAACTTACATTGTTGAGCAGCTGCTGATAATTACGCATATGCTCGAACATTTCTATCGAGACAATCCGGTCAAACTGCGTGTTCAGTTCCAGTTTATTGACA